>LJCR01003266.1 GCA_001399705.1 Kouleothrix aurantiaca | reverse complement strand
TGGGTGAGCAGCGCGCTTGGCCAGGGCACCACTTTTCACGTAGCCCTGCCAGCCGCCAGCCCAGAAGCCGGCACCGCGTAAAACTTGCACAGTCGGCGCTGGTATGATATGATAAATCGCATAGGCGGGTAGCTCAATTAGGCAGAGCAGCGGTCTCCAAAACCGCAGGTTGCAGGTTCGATTCCTGTCCCGCCTGCCATCGCGCCCCTCGTGGCGCAGCGGAGAGATGGCCGAGCGGTTTAAGGCAGTTGTCTTGAAAACAACCAGGCGCAAGCCTCGTGGGTTCGAATCCCACTCTCTCCTCCAGTCGATGATGGCAAGCGCATGTGGGGAGGTCGCATAGTCGGCCTAGTGCGGCGGTTTGCTAAACCGCTAGGGGAGCAATCCCCTCGAGGGTTCGAATCCCTCCCTCCCCGCCAAATGCCCTAATCGGCGTGCTCCGCACCGTTCCAGTGCGGAGCAAAACGTACAAAGAATGCAGGGCTGTTCGAAAGGTTACGATCTTTCGAACAGCCCTGCATCGTTTATAAATCCTCTATTGTCGGCTCACTGACACCAGGTTCTTCTGCAGCCCGCTTTGGTGTGTACGAGGGTTTGTCGCTCAACACACCTCCATATGGGTTGCGTCGACCTTATAGGCGGTCGGGCTTTCGCG
>LJCR01000327.1 GCA_001399705.1 Kouleothrix aurantiaca | reverse complement strand
CCCAACCCTGCACGGTAGATGCCGGTGTCGAGCACGCGCGGCCCCTTGCCGTCGACCAGGCCGTTCAGCCACCTCCCAATCGCTGAGTCGAGCGGTCGCGTGTCGAAGCGCGTCAGCCACCACCAGAAGTGGATGTCGCGCCGATACGGCCGCTGGTTCACGAACCGTACCGGCTCGCGCGTGGCGAGTGTCACGCGGGCAACCTGGGCAAGTTCGGTCGCAATTTGCACCGCCGAGTTGCCCGCGCCGACCACAACTACACGCTGACTCTGGAATGGCGCCGGGTCGCGATAGGCGAACGCATGCAAGACGCGGCCACGAAAGGTGTCCTGGCCGGGGAGCTGCGGAAGGTAGGGCCGGTGGAACGAACCCGTGGCGGCGATCAGGCTGCGCGCCTGGAAAGCACGGCCGTCGTCGGTCTGAACAGTGAATAGCTCGCTATCGCGGGCAATCTGGGCCACAAAGGCATTGGTAACGATCGGTAGCTGGAAGTACTCCGCGTACTGCCGCAGGTAGGCGATCACCTCGTCACGCGTGGGATAGCGCTCAGGGTCGCCTGGAAAGGGCAGGCCAGGCAGCGACGAGAAGCGCGCCGGCGAGAAGAGCCGCAGGCTGTTGTAATAGTGCGGCCACGAGCCACCTGCTTGGGCAGCTGCATCGAGAATGGTGAAGGAGCGGCCTGCACGCTGCAGCTGGTAGCCAGCCGCAAGGCCCGCCTGCCCAGCGCCAATGACCAGCGTGTCAACAATCTGATGCATGTATCTCTCCTACAAAGAATACATCGACGAAGATCAATATAGCAGTCAAGAAAATGGCGTGGGATCCCACGCCGGAACAGTGTACCTAGCTTATGGCGTCGAACTGCGCGACGATCCGCTGGCGCAGCGCGGCGAGGGCCTCACGCTGCACGAAGTAGTACGCCCACAGCCCACGCCGTTCGCTGTCGATCAACCCGGCCTCCCGGAGTAGCCGGAGGTGGTGCGAGACCGTCGGTTGCTTCACGGGCAAGGCGGCTTCGAGGTCGCAGACACAGACATCGCCCGCACTCCGCGAGAGGAGATCCAAGATCTGCACGCGGATCGGGTGGGCGAGGATCGTCAGGTCGTCGGTGAACCGTTGCACCGCTTCGTCGTCTAGTCGTGCAGGGGTAATCGGAGCGCAGCAGGCCACCGCTTGCGGCTGTGTCGTCTGTTCCGCGGTTGTCATCATGACGAAAACTTCCTACCAGAGTAATACTTAAATCGAACATCTTCGATATAACACGCCGGCAGTATACACGATGGATTGAAGCTTGTCAATATACTTTAAGCAAGGATACCGTGTGGTGTTCAGAAGTATTGAGTGCATATCGACGTCCGGTCATACCAGTGAGTACGCATAGACATTATCCTACTCGCGATCCTGGTTGTGGTCGTTGATGTCCTCAGGCGGGCAGGATGGCGCTTCTCCATGTCAGGCAGCTGCGTCGAGCGGTACGGAGAGATCTTGCGACCGCCGGGCCAGCGTGCATGAGCGCTCGGCGTCCTGTACATTCTTGATCGTGTCCATGATGCGGATATGCGCCATCGGGAGCTGTATCCATCAGCGCATATTCTGCAGGAACCAGCAGTCCCTTCTGGTATACTGTCAACTATGTGGGCACTCTATGCACTGATGGCAGCGCTGCTGACCTCGTTTCTGCCGATCATCAACAAGCGCATCCTCACAACCGCAGAAGTCGCCGTCGTCGCCTGGGTACCCAACGCCTTGTCGCTCCCGGTGCTGCTTGTGATTACGCTTGCGCTGATCGGCTGGCCGAGGGTCGGCGGGTTGTTTCTGCTGGCGGTCCTTGCTTCTGGCGTCCTCAATCTGGTGGCCACCCTGGTCTCGACTCGCGCCTTACAGCTTGCGGATGCCTCCCTTGCCACGCCCTTCCTCTCGTTCAATCCGGCTTTTACCTTGCTGCTCTCCAGCTTCACCTTACGGGAGGTACCGAGTGTGCGCGGGATCGTGGGGGTGATGCTGATCGTTGTGGGCGCATATCTCTTTCAGCTGCGAGAGGTCGGTAAGGGCCTGCTCGCGCCGGTGCGGGCGCTGGCGCACCAGCCGGGGATCCTTCTGGCGATTGGCGCGAGCTTCGTGTGGGGCCTCACCCCAATCTTCGAGAAGATAGCCATTCAGCATACCTCCCCAGAAAATCCGCTGATGGTTGCCTTCGCCACAACTCTCGTCACCGTCGTGCTATTGACTCCAGCCCTGTGGCGTCGCCGGACCGACCTGCTTGATCAGCTGTGCTGGCACCGCCCTCTGTTTGGGGCTGCTGGGCTGATAAGTGGGGTCGCACCGCTGTTTGGCTTCAGCGCGATTGCGCTTGGCTACGTAGGCTATGTGACCGCATTGTTCAAGCTAGGGGCAATCTTAACGGTGGTGTGGGGAGCGCTGCTGCTCAAAGAACACGGGCTACGGGAACGACTCCCGGCGACCGCAGTGATGGTCATCGGTGGGCTGCTGATCGCCCTCTAGCAGCTTCAAGGGGCTACTTTGCCCCAGATGACTGCTCGTGTGTCTCTACTGCTATAACCAGCCCTTCTGCTCAGCCAGTCGCGCTGCCTCCATCCGGTTGCTCACACCCAATTTCTGAATAGTTGCAGAGAGATGATTGCGGATCGTGCCCTCGGACAGTGACAACTGTGTGGCGATGGCCGCGATGCTGGCACCGCCTAACGCGGCGGCCAGCACCTCCTGCTCCGGGCTCGTAAGCGGGTTGTCACCCTCGCTTAAAGCCGCGAGCGCCAGCTCCGGATCTACCACACGCTCGCCCGCCATCACGCGGCGGATGGCCATGGCCAGCTCGGTTGCCGGAGCCTCCTTGAGCAGGAATCCAACCGCCCCACTCTCCATCGCCCGCCGCAGATAGCCGCTGCGCCCAAAGGTGGTCAGGATCACGACCTGGCAGGACGGCAGGCACTCACGCAGCGCCTGCGCCGCGCTCAAGCCGTCACCGCCGGGCATCTCAATGTCCAGTAGTGCCACATCCGGCCGCGTTGCCAGGGCGGCCGGGAGCACCTCATCGCCCCGGGCCGCCTCAGCAACCACCGCAATATCCCCTTCCAGGCTGAGCAGCGCCGCCAGTGCCCCACGCACCATGGCCTGATCTTCCGCCAGCAGCACCCGAATCATGGTCGCTGCGCCTCCTCAACAGCCGTGTTGCGCCGGATCGGCAGTTCCACCCACAGTCGAAAGCGCTCACTCCCCTCAGTGAGCAGTGGGCCTGCTTCAAGATGCCCTCCCTGCGCCGTGACACGCTCAGTGAGGCCGGTCAGCCCGCTGCCGCTCCGCCTGCGCGCACCTTTCCCCTCCTGTCCCTGGTCGCGGTACCCGTCGTTGATGACCTCGACGTGGATCGCTCCGTTCTCATCAGCGACCTGGATGCGGCACCGCCGTGCGCGGCTGTGCCGGATCACATTGGTCACCGCCTCACGCACCGTCCAGGCCAGCACGGCGTCCGTGGTCGGCGGCAGTGCCCCGGCCGAGTGCTCGATGGTGTAGGCAATCCCGGCCGCTTCCAGCAACTGCCGCGCGCCGTCCAGTTCGCTCTGGAGCGCCGGCTGCCGATATCCGGCGACAGCCTCACGCACTTCGCGCAGTGTCTGGCGCGCCACACGTTCGACCTCCTGGATCTCTTCAGCCGCACGTGCGGGTGCCCCCTCTACCAGGCGTCCCGCCAGTTCGCTCTTGAGGGTGATCAAGGACAAATTATGGCCCAGCAGATCGTGAAGATCGCGTGCCATCCTCAGCCGCTCCTCCATTACCGCCAGGCGGGCTAGCTCGCGTCGCGCGGTATGCAACTCGGTGAGCGCGCTGGCCAGGCGGGCGAAGCCGGCGATGTCGAGGCCAAGCCCACGGACCAGCAGAATGAGCGGGATGATGTGCAGCCAGTCCGTCTGCGCAATACCACCACTGATGGCCACACCACTGAAGAGCGTGAGCAATGTCAAGATCATGACCGCCCAGAAGGCGCTGCGCGATGGGAGCGCGACCCCAGCGACAGCGCTAACACCGACGAACAGCCAGAGAAAAGCACTGCCATACGCCAGGCTCAGCGCGAGCACGAGCGCCGTGAGCACGACAAACAGTAGCAGTGCCGTTCGAGACTGCGCGCGTGCGCGCCCCACGCGGCTCAGCGGGTGCGGCCACATGACCCAGACGTAGCTGATCACGAAGATCAGCAGCCCGGCCAGGGTGATGAACCACTGCACCGGTGCGGGATGCATCTGTGCGAGGGCGAGAATGGGAAACAACAGACACACAAGCCAAAAAAACGCGTACAGCCGCCAGAGCCGCAGCGAGATCCCGCTGGACATGATGATCGCATCTGGCGCGTCCGCACCACTAGTGCGAAC
>LJCR01003270.1 GCA_001399705.1 Kouleothrix aurantiaca | reverse complement strand
GTCGTGCGCGGCCGCCCGCCGCGCCACCGGGGCGTGCTGGTGGGCCGCGTCGCGCGCGTGCTGCCCGACGCGATCATCATCGCGCCCGAGCCGTCGGCCGACGCCGCGCCGCTTAAGCCCGGCGATGGCCTGGTGTTCGACGCAGCCGGCTGGCGCAGCCCCGAAGAGCGCGAGGAAGGCGGCCATGTCTACGGGGTGCTGCCGGCGCGCGGCGGCCAGCTCGAATTGCGCTTTGGCGCGGGTGCCATTTCCTCGGCGCGCATCCGCCCCGGCGACTGGGTTTGGCGCACGCACGACCCCGACCTCGACCGGGCGGCGCGGCCCTTCACCGAGGCGGGCGCGCCCGTGGCGAAGCAGCCCGTACGCGTGCGGGCGACAGCGCACGCCGGCCAGCCACTGGAGCTGGTGTGGGAGTTGGAAGAGAGGCCGGATGCGTGCGTAACGGTGTGCTCGGATGCCCCGCTGGCCGTGTCGCAGAATCGCCCGCTTGACGTTTCCTTCCTGCGCGAACAGCTTGGCCGCCTGGGCAACACGCCCTACGAGCTGGCCGAGCTGACGCTCGACGCGCAGGGCAGCCCCTTCGCGCCCAGCTCGCTGCTGAACAACCTGCGCCGCGCCGCCGTCGAGCAGCTCCAGGCGCTGCAAAGCCAGCCGC
>LJCR01003269.1 GCA_001399705.1 Kouleothrix aurantiaca | reverse complement strand
GCGCGCGCTCGGGCGCGAGCGGGCCATCGGCGAGCAACTGCCGCAGCGACACGCCGGGCACGTATTCCATCACCAGAAAGGCGAGATCGTCGGTTTGCCCGAACTCGTAGAGCAGGGCAATATGCGGGTGACGCAGGCGCGCCGTGCTGATCGCCTCGCGGCGCAGCCACGCGGCAAAGCCCGGCTCGCCCGCAAGCTGCGGGGCCAGCACCTTCAGGGCGACCGTGCGCCCCAGCGCGGCGTCGTAGGCGCGATACACCACGCCCATCCCACCGCGCCCGATCTCGGCCACGATCTCATAGCGCTCGATATGTGTCCAGGCTGGCTGGTATCGTTCGACAGTCACGGCGCATGGTCCCCGTTGATTCAAACGCAGCCACCATCGGTCCGTAACAAGCAGGGTGAAGCAGCGCTGCTGTGTGAGCTTGGGAACAGGACTGAGATAGCAACATTATACCAGCATTCGTGGCGCGATGACCCTGGCGTGCTTTCAGCGCAGGGGTTATAGCATTTGCAGTCGGCAGTCGGCAGTCGGCAGTCGGCAGTCGGCAGTCGGCAGGCGGCAGGCGGCAGGCGGCAGGCGGCAGGCGGCAGGCGGCAGGCGGCAGGCGGCAGGCGGCAGTCGGCAGGCGGCAGGCGGCAGGCGGCAGGCGGC
>LJCR01003268.1 GCA_001399705.1 Kouleothrix aurantiaca | reverse complement strand
GCTTGTGCATCTGCTGGCGCTCCCGCCGCTCGTCGCCCTCGATCTGTGGCATCTGCGCCGCCCAGCCGATGCTTCGCTGCCGCGGCGTCAGGCAGCTGGGGCGCTCGTCGCCGGCGCGCTGTTTCTGCTGGTGGGGCTGCCCGCAATTGCCGCGGCCATGGTCTACCCGCGCGTGAACTGGGGCACGGCTCCGTTCATGGTCGGCATCGGGCTGGCGGCGGGCGTGGTTGCGAGCTGGCTGGGGGCAAATGCCGGCGCGGCGCTGGCAGAATTCCACCGGCCGGCAGCTGCGCCGCATATGCCGCGCTGGGTTGCGGGAACTGCGCTCGCCGCCGTGGTGGTGGTTACGCTCGGCGCTGCGCTGTATGTGATGCGGGCCGCGCCGCCAGTGGGCTAGCCGACCGACGACAGGAAAATTCACCACAGATGTCCATGCGGCTGCGCCGCACCCTGATGGATGAAAATAGAACGCGAACGGTTCTTGGTTCTCGGTTCTATTTTCGTGCTAGAGACACAGAGGCACGGGGGGTCTGGAGATTGGCGACGACCGAAGAACTTGTGAACCTGCAACTTGCGAACGTTAAAACCTTAGCTAGCGGGAGGGCTATCTTCTGGGTGGGCGAGCTTGCGTAATTTGCGGCGCACGCGCTCCCAC
>LJCR01003267.1 GCA_001399705.1 Kouleothrix aurantiaca | reverse complement strand
AGTGTGTTTCGTATTATAATCCAGCTATCGCGAATACTCAAGTAAATATCTCGATATGATGCGGTTGGATTGTAGCATCTTTCACTAAGGTGTTTAAATTTCGCCGCACAGCTAGACTCGCGCTGTAAATAGTTTTCGAGGCTGTATGTACACTCCCGCCCAGCTTGCGCGCCGCAACGCCAGCCCATGGACATGGGTGCAAGCCGTTCTCGCGCCGGTGCAGTTCCTGGCGTTTGTGGTGAGCTTCGCGCTGGTGCTGCGCTTTCTGCTCACCGGGCAGGGCTACGCCATCGCGACGATCAGCGTGCTGATCAAGATTGCGCTCTTGTGGGCGATTACGATCACCGGCATGATCTGGGAAAAAGAGATTTTCGGGCACTACTTTCTGGCGCGCGAGTTCTTCTGGGAAGATGTGGGCAACGCGGTGGCGATGCTGACGCACAACCTGTACTTTCTGGCCCGCGCGCTCCACTGGTCCGATCAGGCGGTGATGGGCCTGATGCTGCTGGCCTACTGCACCTACCTCGTCAACTGCGCGCAGTTTGTGCGGCGCGGGATTGTGGCCGGGCGGCAGCGCCGGCAGGCCGCCGGTGCGGAAGCGACAAACGCATGACAACGACCTACGCAATTGTGATCCCCGAGCCCAGGCGCGTCG
>LJCR01003265.1 GCA_001399705.1 Kouleothrix aurantiaca | reverse complement strand
GGCCAGCCCGGCCGGCGATGGCGTGAGCGGCGAGGCCATTCTGATCGGGTAAAACGGGGGCGTAGAGCCACGGAACCACGGAACCGCGAACCACGGAACCAGGGGAACCACGGAACCGAAAACCGCAAAACTGAGAACCAAGAACCAAGAACCAAGAACCGAGAACCGCAAAACCACGGCATCGAGAACGCTGAACTTGCAACCGGCAACTTGCAAACACGCAACTCCCAAAACTCCGTGCCTCAGTGGTGAATCTTACGGTCGTCAGTCGCCCGTCGTCCGTCGTCGGTAACAAACACAAGCAGGAGACCAATGCCTCAGTATCTCGTCACCGTGCGGGCGCGCCACGACGCCGCGGCGCCGCAGCACTTATACCTGCTCGATGGCGAGCTTGCCGCGCCCGACGTTGACCAGCTTGCGGGCGAGTTGCTGCACGACACAGTGGTGCAGCAGGCCGAATGGCACACCCTCCCGCAGCTCGATTCCGCGCCCGGCGCAGCCGCCGAGGTTGCCTTCAAGCCCGGCGTGACCGACAACGAAGCCGAAAGCATTCTGATCGGCGCGCGGCGTCTGGGCATCGGCGGGCTGCGCAGCGTGAAAACCCTGCGCCGCTATCCACTCGGCGCGGGCGAAACAGCCCCAGCCGGGCTGTACAA
>LJCR01003264.1 GCA_001399705.1 Kouleothrix aurantiaca | reverse complement strand
TTGCGTATGTGAAAAGCGTGCCGGCGGTCGATAATGAGCCGGGCAGCAGCGATGTGCAGCTGCTTGGCCGCGCGCTGTTTATAGCCGGCCAGATCAGCGCGCTGCCGGCCGAGAGCATCGACCATAGCGCGCCCGCGCCAGCAGCGGTTGCGCCCGGCGCGACCCCGCAGCACGGCAAGTACCTGATTACCATCGGCGGCTGCGCCGACTGCCACAACACCGCGCTGTCGGGCGGGCCGATGACGGGCGCGCCACCGGATGCGCCGCCGGCCGCCAACCTGACCCCGCAGAGCGAGCTGAGCGGCTGGACTGACGCGGATTTCATTGAGACGATGCGCACCGGCGTGAACCCGGCCGGCAAGCAGCTCAACTCGTTTATGCCGTACAAATACATTGGCCTGCTCTCCGACGACGAGCTGCGCGCGATGTACCTGTACCTGAAGACCATCCCGCCCAAGGCGACGGGCGAACAGTAGAACAAACGCATCGGAGGTGCGCCGGGTGGAAGCAATTCCGCCCGGCGCTTTTTTGTTTCGCTGCTCAGTGAAGCATCCACAGATGCCGCAGATTTCACAGTTGATGATAATTTTGGTGGTGAGTTTCCAGGCCTGGTAGAACGATCGAGGCGCAGTGGACATCGCAAGACCGAACAAGAC
>LJCR01003262.1 GCA_001399705.1 Kouleothrix aurantiaca | reverse complement strand
CGCCCGGCCAGCCCGGATTTAACTGGCAAATTATTGTGATCTGCGCAACGGTGGCGTTTATTACCTGGGGCCTGCGCGAGATCGACATTTGCCGCAAGCTGCGCATGGGCTACGAAGTGCCGATGACTTTCTATGCGGTGGTGTCGTCGTGGCTGACGCTGCAATGGCTTCGGCCGCTTGCGATGGGCTCGTGGGGCAATGGTTTCCCACTGGGCATCACGCACCACCTCGACTGGGTGTCGAATATCGGCTACCAGTATTTCAACTTTTTCTACAACCCGTTCCACGCGATTGCAATTTCGCTGCTGTTCTTCAGCACCATGCTGCTGGCGATGCACGGCTCGGCCATCCGCAGCGGTATGAACCGCCCCGGCGTGACCGTCCATAACATCGATGTATTCTGGCGCGGCATCGCGGCGGGCTACAGCATCGGCGAGATCGGCATTCACCGCGTCGCATTCTGGATCGCGGCGCTGGCCGTGCTGACGGCGAATGTGTGCATCTTCCTTTCGGGCACACTGGTGCACAGCTGGGCCTCGTTCTGGTCGTTCTGGGATAAGCTGCCGTGGTGGAGCTTCGCCGGCGCTGCGTCGGTGGTGGCCGCCGGCCGCGGCGGGCGCGATCGCTACGACGATATCGACCTCCACGCGCTGGAGC
>LJCR01003261.1 GCA_001399705.1 Kouleothrix aurantiaca | reverse complement strand
CCTCTACACCAGCGATCCGAAGAAGGTCAAACAGTATTATGAGGAAGTCAAGGCCGGCACGTGCTGGGTAAACGACCCGCTGACCGACAATGATGCCGGGCCGTTCGGCGGCATGAAGTTCTCGGGCGGCTCGCGCGAGCTGGGCGAAGAAGGACTCGAAGCGTTTCTGGAAACCAAGCACGTGCACTGGGATTTCAACCAGGAGCGCAAGAGCTGGTGGTACCCGTATGGCGGGGAGTAGACACGGATTGTTGAAGGGTTGACAAAGCCTGCAATTTGCCAGCCTATCTGGCAGTTGGGCGCAAGCTCAGGAAGTTCGGCAGCAAACGAGAACCGATCATTCTTTGTGTGCGGCACAATCGCAAATCTAATGAAAGTACGTACACCATTACGTGATTTTAGCGATATTTTACTGACGATGGAGGCATAGACTATAGCTGCAGGGGTGATGAGGAAGAAAATAACGGCCGCCCTGCGCAGTGGCTGGCAGTGGCTGCGGATCCACATCGGGCCACGTGTGATGGACACTAGCGCGGAAAATGGTATTCATCTCGGGCGGCCACAAGAGCCGCCACGACACACGATTTAATGTTATTCATCTCGGACGGCCGCAAGAGCCACCACGACGCATACTTTAAATGTTATTGATCTCGGGCG
>LJCR01003263.1 GCA_001399705.1 Kouleothrix aurantiaca | reverse complement strand
TTGTGTTGCCACTGAACGTGCTATTCGTAACGGCGACATTGCCGCCGACGTTGCGGATGCCGCCACCTTCGCCGGCGGTGTTCCCACTGAAGGTGCTATTCGTAATGCTGGTTGTGTCGAGGCTCCAGACAACGATGCCGCCCCCAAACGTATCAGCACGATTGTTGCTAAAGGTGCTGCTCGTCACCGTAAGCGGCCCCCTGTGGTGGTGGATCCCGCCGCCGTAGGTGGCGCTGTTACCGCTGAAGGCACTGTTGGTCACGGTAAGCGGCCCCCCGTTCTGGGAGATACCACCGCCATTACCACTCGAATTGCTGCGCACCGAACTATTCTGCACTGTCAGTGTGCCCTGGTTGAGCATTCCGCCACCATAATCGGTCGCAGTGTTGCTGTCTATCACGCTGTTCTGCACGGTCAGTGTGCCTCGGTAGTAGATAAAAATGCCGCCGCCATTGGTAGCAGTGTTGCTGCGGAGGGTGCTATTTTTCAGTGTCAGCGTGTCTAAATTACGAACGCCACCACCCCATTCGCTTTTGCCGTGCTGAATCGTGAGATTCGCAAGGGTAACCGATGTGCTGTCAGTGAGGAACACTGAATCAGCGTTGTTGCCATCCACAATCGTCGTGTCTTGCGACGCGCCATTGATCATGACATCGC
>LJCR01003260.1 GCA_001399705.1 Kouleothrix aurantiaca | reverse complement strand
GGGTTGGGCGGGACGGGGCCGCACGGCATCAGGTGCAGGTTCGGCAGATCGGTGGCGGCCAGCTGCTGGTGAATATCGGCATCGGCCGGGCCGAGCAGCGCCGCCGTTACGCCGCGATCATTCGGCAGCCCGAAGACTTTATGCAGCGTTGGCCGGCGCATGTCGGTGTCTACCACAATCACGCGCCGGCCGGCCTCGGCCAGCGCCACCGCCAGGTTGGCGATCGTCGTGCTCTTGCCTTCGCCCGGGCCGGCGCTGCTGATCGCCACCGCGCGCAGCGGGCTATCGATCGCCGTGAAATCGAGGTTCACGCGCAGCATGCGGTAGGCCTCGGCCATGGGCGTGTTCGTGGCGCGCAGTGCCACCAGCTGGCCGCCCTCGGCAGCCGCCGGCAGCCTGCCAATTGCGCCCAGTGCCATGGCGCCGGCCAGCTTGCCGGCCTGCTCGGGCGTCTTCACCCGGTCGTCAAGGAATTCCAGCAGGAAGGCACCGCCAATCGCCAGCAGCGCGCCAACAATTGCTGCCAGCAAGGTGTTCTTCAGCGGCTGCGGGCGCACCGGCGCAGCCTCGGCGCGCGCCGCCTCGGCCACCGCCAGGCTGTCGGTGCTCTGCACCTCGGCCAATTGCACATCGCCCAGGCTCTTGGTCAGCGTGGCAT
>LJCR01000326.1 GCA_001399705.1 Kouleothrix aurantiaca | reverse complement strand
GTGCCGGATCGCGCGCGTCGACGTCTGTCCGGCGTGCGACCTGTTCGTCGGGCCGACCCAGGGCCACTTCTGCGCTCAGACGCGCGGCGATGGCCGGCGCGCCCTGGGGATGTCGGCGAGCTTCGATCCGCTCAGCGGCATGGTCGTGATCGGCCAGGACGATCGCGGCGATGTGACGCTTTCACTCGCCGAATTCCTCCGGCGCTGTAACATCACGCTCGACGACGTGCAGCGCGCGCATGGCGCGCCCGGCGCGTCGCCTGTGGCCAAAGCGAATTGGAAGATCCGCAAGCGCGGCACTGGGCTGTTCTCGACCGGCGGGGCGTCTCCGCGCTTTACCAGGGCAGGCAAGATCTGGGCGCCGCGCGGGCATATCATGGCCCACTTGCGCACCTACGCCGAGAGCGCTGCTTTCCAGCAGCGCCACCCGAAGCCGCGCGACGATGCCGAGTTGCTCCGGTACCTTCCAGACGATTGGGAGGTCGTCGCCTTCCCGATCGAGCTAGCGCCGGCGACGGCGCTCACACTCAGCGATTTTCTCGCCAGCCGAGCGAGCCGGTAGGCGCACGCTGGCCTTCCGGCGCGGCCTGGAGGTCGCCCTGATGATACAGAGCAAGGAGAGGCAGGCGGAGGCGCTGGTTGCGTTGGTGCCCCACTTGCCGGGTGAACAGCGTGCTGTGGCGCTCCAGCCCGGCCTGGAGGCCGCCCTGCTAATAGGGAACGAGTGGGTGCGGGCGGAGGCGCTCACGGCGCTGGCGCCCCAGTTGCCTGGCCCCTTGCTCCAGCGTGCGCTGGAGGCCCCCCTGATGATACGGGACGAATGGGAGCGGGCTAAGGCGCTCGTAGCGCTGGCGCCCCAGTTGCCGGATGAGCCACGTGCTGTGGCCCTTCAGCAGAGCCTGGAGGCTGCCCTGATGATACAGGATGAGGGGTGGCGGGCGCAGGTGCTTCGGGTGCTGGCGCCGCAGTTGTCTGGCCCGCTGCTCCAGTATGGTTTGGAGGCCACCCGAAAAAACGAGATGTGGCGGATGTGGGTGCCGGCCGCATTGTTCTCTCGCCGTTCAGATCTGGCACCTATGCTACCATCGGTCCGGTATGCGCTGGCAAACCACCTCCTGACACTGAAAGATCGGCGCCGCCGGGATGTACTCATGTTCTGCGCCACCGAATCTCTCTTCACCCCACCCATCCTCTCGCCCGCCACGGTCAGTCTGATTGCAGCGCATATCGCCGAAATCTGCCAGGAGTGGCGCTGGCTGTGACACCTGCGCCTGAGTATGGCGGCGCATTCAGCATGCTCTGTTGGGCATAAACTCTGGACTCACCCAAATGAAGGAAGCTTGGTCGCTTTTGATGATCATGCCTACAATGTGGGGACGAGCGCCACTGCCAGTGTTGCTAAAGCGCGCTGTTTAGCCAGATCCTTGGGTGCGGCGATGGCTGTCAATCTCTACAGTGAAGGCGCTTCGACCCGATTCACCAAAAGTGACGAAGATTCCAACCACGAGCCGGTCCGTGCATCTATGTTAGGCGTTCTGGCGTGCTCTGGACGGTGCTCGTCGCCTGACTGTTACCGGTATTTTCTGGATGTGAACTGTATGGGCTGAATCGACGTGAATGGCGCCTTAAGTGAGCCATGATCACTGCGCCAACGGGCCAAAAGATGCGGTTAAGCGACGAATTCGATCGCTCGAAAAGATACCGGTAACAGTCAGTTCCCATGACAGGGTGGAGAGGCAGGAGCGGGATAGGTTTATTGACCAGGTGCTCGGCTCTGTGGGTCTCCCTGTGCTGCACTGGCCAACGTCGAGAGGATATAGCAGGGCAGACGTGTCGCAAGAAGTAAGGAAACGACTCTGAGATATAACTGGTACTGGATGCGTTATTTCCGTATTTGGTTAAGTGCAATACGAATCGAATACTGCTCTGCGAGTGGCTGGTACTCCAGCACGAGGCCATCAAGCTCCTCTGGATCTACTTGAAAATAGACTTGTGCATGGGTGGGATCGCTTCCTTCCGCATAAAACGAGTTAAATCCAACCCCAAGTTGTGAGGACGACTCTACATAGATAGTTCCTCGCCGATTCGTGCGCAATCTAAAGTTTAGTTCGTTATAGACCGCTCTGATTTGCGAGGTAATATTTTCTAGTGAGACGTTTACAACGAGCACTCGATTTCCTGACCGCGGGTTATTCCCGTTGGGAAGTTTGTCAGTTAAGAATGCATCCGTGACCGTCATTGCATCTTCTCCCTTAGCAATACGGTCTCCGATTTTCCCATCGGTCGGAAGTGGATTGATGGGTGCTGAGCAGCCTACGGAGAAGCACGTTACGAACAGGAGTACCGAGAGCATTTTCGCAACACTGGACTTCATTGCTCGCGCCCTTTCTAGTGACAGCACCAGCCTGTAGGTCTCCATGGCTATATAACGAAGACGCCGCGCCACAAGATTCGGATGGAGGTGAACTATGAGGAGAAGCCCAACCCTCTCTCACGAAGGCTGACTGTTATCGGTATCTTCAGGAAAGGCGTTTGTGCTGCGTGACATGACATCTCCGACGTTCAGCAGTACACTTCCTCGCCAAGTAATCGTGAGCTTGGTGGAGGAACCAATGACACAACGAGTTGATGCTGGCTGGAGCGTTCGTGAGTTCCAAGGCATAGACTTGGGCGATGCGCGCTTGAATCGGCGCTTGCTCACCTTGGCCGAAGCCTTTGGCGCCCAGCCCCAAGCTCCGATCAATCAGGCCAGTGTTGATTGGCAGGACACCAAGGCCGCTTATGCCTTCTTTGCCAATCCACACGCATTGCCATCCGAGATCTTGCTACCACATCAGCAGCGCACGCTCGAACGCATGGCCGCCCATCCGCTTGTGCTCGCCATCCAGGACACCACTCTCGCCGTCACGCCTCTGGGTCTGCCGCTCGGTGTTCTCGACCAGCAGATCTGGGCTCGTCCTGAGCCTGAGCGAGACACCAAGCGCACCAAGCAGCGTCCAAGTGCCGACAAAGAAAGTCACAAGGTGTATATCCCAGAGCGCGAACGAGGTCGCGGCGGAGGTCGGCTCCGGCAACAGCTTGGTAGACGCATGGCGAACAGCGGAGCGGGAGGGCGCGGTCATGGTTATCGGGGCTCCTGCGGTTAAAAATGTGTCAAAACCAAGCCTTACTATACCCACCGCATGTTACAGAAACAGCACTAATCCGGCGGCTCAAAGCCGCCGGAGTGGTGTACTCAGAACCGATTCGGCTAAATGCGCACGGCTTGCGATGGCGCGGCCAGATACGGCGCGATGAACGCGCGTACCTCGTCCGCCTGATCGGCGGCCAGGTCCCACGCCGAAAGGCGGTCGCTGGCTTCGCGCGCGATGGGGCCGCGCCATATCTCCGGTAAGTAGGGCAGTGTGTAGGCCAGCGCGACGGCCTGCTCGGCCGCGTCGCTTTCGGCGCGGGCCCGGCTCAGCGCCTCGTCGACCAGCGTGCCTTGCTCCGGCTCCGTGATGCCGCAGGCCAGCCCCGCGAGCAGCGCCGGACGCGCAAAGGAGATCGGGAACTCGCGCGCGGCCTGAAGCGCACGGTCGAAGACCGCGTCGCCTGGCTGGAGGTACGGCAGGATCCCAACCAGGATGCTGGCCTGCTCGCCGTACGAGCAGCGGTGTTTGCACGCGCAGTAGGCATCGTAGGCGGCCTGCGGGGCGCCGAGCCGGGCCACATGCGGCAGCATCTCGACCAGCACATGCGGCATGCTGGCCGCGGTCTCGCGGATGGTGTCGCAGATAAATCCGAGCAGAATAGTTCGATGCGCCTGTGGCGCGGCGTCTATCCGATTGAGCGCGGCGTGCGCGCCGTCAAGGAGGCGTTGGTTGGTTGTCAGGTGCGCTGTCATACGCGCCTCTCTCAGTTGTGCGCCGGCGGCACTGCCGGCGATGGCCGTGCGGTAAACTTATTTTACCTCATGTGTCTAGGAGGGCGTGTGCGCCCCAGGCATCAGGAGGCACGCATGTTACGCTGTGCCATCATCTGAACCGTCGCCATCGTCCTGGCCGAGATTGGGCGGCATGGACTGGCAGCTCTCGCAGGTGATCTGCCGCTGATCTTCGAGGTGTGCGCCACACTGCTCACACCGCGAGATGTCGGTGGTGTCACACACCGCACTCGCAATGGTCGCCATGCCGCCGGGCACGTCTCGCCTCAGGGCGGCCCGGGCTTCAACGGTCTGCTGGAACAGCGGGCGCGTTGTACTGTCAGGCCGCATCTGACATGAGCCCTTAAAACTGTCAAGTCCCGGTGAGAGGATCTGCCTGGTTTTGTTGCGCTTCACTCCACGCAGCGCGAAATGCGTGTGGTGTGAGATAGCCAAGACTGCTATGCGGTCGTTCGCTG
>LJCR01003259.1 GCA_001399705.1 Kouleothrix aurantiaca | reverse complement strand
ATAGTGCGTGGTGCGTAGTGCTTCTTTTCAGTTTGCGTCTTCCTCCCTCTATGCCTGCTTTTCCGCGCTACGCGCGGAAAAGCAGGCATAAATAAATTTGGCTTCCTTGCTGCCGCAGGCAAAAGCGCGCAGCGCAGCTACAAAATTCGCACAGATTTTCGCGTATCTGCTGGAACAAAATCAAAATCTCATCGTCATATGCACACACACCAATTTCTCGCGCCCAGGAGAATGCATATGCGCCGAACCTTGCTGCTTGCCCCGCTGTTAGTCGTGCTGCTGCTTGTCGTTTTTTTCGTGCCGCTGCGCGCCGAGCGCACGGCCACGCCTGCGGTTCCTGGCGCGCCGGGCGCGCATGTCACGCAGGTCGATAGCTCGCACTACCCCGATGTGACGCTCTACGTCGGCGTGACCGATGATGGCGGCCAGCCGGTCGGTGGCCTGAGCGCGCGCGATTTTGCCGTGACCGAGGACGGCCAGCCAGTGACGATAGGCGCATTTGCTGGCGGCGCGGGCGCGGTTTCGGCCGCGCTGGTGATTGACCGCTCGGGCAGCATGGCCGAGGCCGACAAGATCGACGGCGCGCAGGAAGCCGCGCAGGCCTTTGTCGATCAGATGCACAGCGCCGACCGCACCACGCTGATTGCCTTCGACGAGC
>LJCR01003258.1 GCA_001399705.1 Kouleothrix aurantiaca | reverse complement strand
GGCGCAGCGACGTGTCGGGATAGTTGGGGTCGAGCCGCTTCGAGTCGGCCAGCAGCTCGTTGGCCTGCTGGTAGAAGGTCTGCGCCTCGGCGGTTTTCTGCTGGTTGGAAAGATAGTTACCCATGAGCGCCACCGCGCTGGCATACTCGTTCAGGATGGTCACATCCTGCGGCGCGATCTCGTGCCCGCGCTTGTACCAGTCGATCGCCTCGTTCAGCTGCGCGGGATCCTGGTTCAGCCGGCCAAACCAGAAGTTATGCAGGCGCGCCAGGTTGGCGTAGTGGTCCTTGTTCAGCGAGTTGAGCTGCTGGGCGCGCTCAAGCACCGCCTGTGCGTAGCTCATCGTTTCCAGCGGCGTCTGCTGCAACACCGCCTGCTCAGCCGCCTCGATGCTCGGCATGTCCAGCAGGTCGTTGACGCTGGCGTTGGCCTTGGGCTGCCCGAGCTGGCCGTTGTTCTGCTGGCGCTTGATATCGGCAATGCTCATCAGGCTGCGTCCCAGGTTCAGGTAGTAGAAATCCTGCTGGCGCTCCATACCCACCGCGTCGAGGTAGTAGCCCATGCCCAATATTTGTTGCTCATAGCCCGAGTTCGGGTTATCGCCAAGCAGCTGACCCTGCTGGAAGCGCATGTCGGCCAGAATATTGTCGAGGTTCGT
>LJCR01003255.1 GCA_001399705.1 Kouleothrix aurantiaca | reverse complement strand
GCGTTTGAACGCTGTGCTGAGCAAGCTGGCTGGATTACCAACATGCGCAATGCGGGCACCGTGATTCGTGAGTTGCTCGCCCTCGTCCCGCCGCCCAGTCCTGACGAGATCACGATGGCAACCCAAACGGTCATGGCAACCATTCGTGTGCCGGATGGGCGTCCCGGTGTGGTCTGGTTTGAGCGCATCCCATCCGCCGTGCGCGCCGGCCGCGCCAAAGCACAGCAAGCCACCCGCGCACCAGCACGCGCTGCTGCCCTGGCTGTGCCGGACGACGATCTCGGGGGCAGCATTTTCTAGCGCGATTGTAACTGTCACAATGGCGAGGAGCACTCGTATGCCTATAGTCGTTAGGCCGACATCAGAGCCCCACGTGACGATGGCGATTCACACCAAAGAAGGCGAGATCGCACCGCATCGCATTCGCTTTCTGCACGATATCCATGGCTGGCTGCTTCAGGTCCAGCTCGTACCCATTGACAAGATCGACAAGGAGGTGATGAGTATTGACCTTGCGCTCCGGAACCTGGACCGACTGTCCCTGTCGGAGCAAGACCGTGCGGAACTGGATGCGCTTCAGCGCCGCACATTGGCGGGTGTCGTGAAACATTTGCGTATCGATGCGGCACTCGTACAGCCGCACTATGAAACGTCAGAGG
>LJCR01003254.1 GCA_001399705.1 Kouleothrix aurantiaca | reverse complement strand
GCGCCTCGCCGGTGCGCCCGCCCGCGAAGCCCAGCGCCACACTTTCGGCGCCGAGCGAGGCGAGCATGCGCGACACATTGAAGCCCTTGCCGCCACAATCGACTCGCGAGTCGGTGGCGCGCAGCACCTCGTCAAACGCGACCGCCGCCACCGCCAGCTCGCGATCCAGCGCCGGGTTCAGTGTGACGGTGTAGATCATGGCTTCCAGAACCGTTCGATCAGCACCTGCTCGGCCTCGGGCGTCCACATGTCGTTCGGACCAAGCTTGGCCGCTACGTCGGGAAATTGCTCCTTCAGCTCAGGCAGGCCGGTCAGCGGCAGCCCGCTAATCTGCGGGAAGATCACCACCTTGCCGGGGTAGCGCCCTTCCATCAGCGCGCGCAAGCCCTCCTGCGCCGCCTCGATCCCGCCCACCGCGGCCACCGAGCGGTTCGGCGAAAGCTCGCCCGCCACGGTTTTGTTGATCACCAGTTGCTGGTCGCTCAGGCGCGAGCCCGAGGTGCCGGTGAACTGCGCGTTGTGCAGGTAGACATCGCTGACCTTGGGCGGCGCGTAGGTGCCGTTGGGCACGCCCGCGAACAGTACCAGCATGCCATCCGGCCCCATTACGGTGCCCGACTCGGCCATAAGCGCGCCCACCGGCACGCTCACCACCACAT
>LJCR01003256.1 GCA_001399705.1 Kouleothrix aurantiaca | reverse complement strand
GCCCCACAGCGGGCGCGCCATCAGAACAGCGCCAGCGGCGTCAGCGCGCCGGCCAGCGCCGGCACCAGCCGCACCGTCCATTCGTGCGCGCCCCACAGGCCAATTGGCACGGCGGCGAGGTAGAACAGCAGCGCCGGGATGTCGGCCACGTTGGGCACGTACACCGGGCGGTAGGCGGGGTCGTGCAGGATGCGCACAGCAATTAGTCCGTGGCGCGCTTCGTCGCGCCAGAGGCCGGGCGGCAAACTGCCAAGCGCGGCCAGCCGCAGCGCCAGCGCCACCAGCGTGATGCCGAGCAGCGCAGGAACGAGCCAGCGCGGCGCGGCCTCGGCAGCCTCGGGCGAGGGTGCGGGCGGCAGCGCGGCGGCGCACAGGATCATTGCGGCGACCAGCGCGGGCCAGCCCAGGATGTTCGACCAGCCTTGCTGGAAGGGCAGCAGCAGCACCGCCGCCGCGAGCAAGGCAACCCCAACAGCCAGCGCCCGCCCGTCGCCAGCGAAACGCGCACGCAAGGCGTGTGTGATGGGCGGGGCCAGCAGCACAAGCCAGATCAGCGCCAGCACGACCCACAGGTTCGGCAGCCAGTAGCCCGCCGCCATCGGCAGGAGCAACAGCCACGCGCCCAGCAGCAGCGCGCCCAGAAGCGTCAGCCCCAGCGC
>LJCR01003257.1 GCA_001399705.1 Kouleothrix aurantiaca | reverse complement strand
GGTGTAGATCGCGCCGCCACCGCTTTTCGCGTCAAGCTCGCCATCCCAGGCCGCCAGCGCCTCGCGCGCAGCCTGCGCCAGTGGGGTTTCGGCTGGCAATCGCCCGGCCAGCGCCGCCAGCTCCAGCCCCGGCAGGCTGCGCTGGTCGCTTTGAATGCGCCCAAACGAGCCGGCATCGTGGCGGGCGCTTTGCTCCAGCAGCTGCGTGATGCGCTCGGCGCGGTAGCCAGGCAGGTATTCCGAAGGCATAGGGTAAGGAAAATCGTCGCCGACGATCTTATTGTTCGCCGTCACAACACGACCAGTTGGCGGGTTGAACGTGTATGGCAGCGCATCGGGCGGGATCAGGCCGCGCCACTCGTGCGCGCCATCCCAGCCCGGCACCGGCAGGCGTCCATCGCCCTGCGCGCGGATGGGCATGTGCCCGCCAAAGGCATAGCCGATCTGCCCCTCGACGTCGGCGTAGACGAAATTCAGGGTTGGCGAGGTCCAGCGCGCCACCGCCGCGCGAAAGCTCGGCCAGTCGTGGGCGCGGTTGAGCGCCAGCGCGGCGTCGAGCGTCTGGCTGGGGTCAAGCGCCGTCCAGCGCAGCGCCAGCGCCTCGGCGAAATCGTGCGTTGCTGCTGGCGCGCCCGCTATCAGCGGCGAGATGATCGGGC
>LJCR01003251.1 GCA_001399705.1 Kouleothrix aurantiaca | reverse complement strand
CCAGCGCGGCGAGGCCACCTACGGCCTGCTGATGCTGGGGGCCAAGCGCTCGGGCGAGCCCTTCCGCGAAACCGAGCGCGCGCTCTTGCGCCTGCTGGCCGACTACCTCGCCCGCACGGTGAAGCTGCTGCGCGCCCAGCAGGAAGAAGAGCTGGCGCTGGCCGCGCTGGCCGAGCCAAGCCGCCAGCTCCAAAGCGAGCAGGAATTGCTCGAAGCGCAGGCGCTTGAGGCGCTGCGCCTGGCCGCACAGCCCGCGCCCGCGCCCAGCCCGCCCCAAGCCCAGAAGGATGGCCTGCGCGTGTTTGCGCTTGGCCCGCTGCGCGCCGAGCGCGACGGCGTGCCGATCGAGCGCTGGGGCGGCGACAAGGCCGGCACCTACCAGGCCGAGGCGCTGTTCGCCTTTCTGTTCGACCGGCGCGGGCGCGGGGTGACCAAGGACGAGGCCGAAGAAGTGATCTGGCCCGATCTCGATCTCGACAAGGCCGATACCGCCTTCCACCGCACCGTGGCGGCGCTGCGACGCACGCTTGAGCCAGGGTTGCGCCGGGGGAATGAAAGTAAATTAGTGACTTACCACCACGAGCGCTACTGGTTTGACCCGGGCGCGGTGGCCTGGTGCGACGCCGACGCCTTTGCCGTGGCGACTGAGCGGGGCCACAC
>LJCR01003252.1 GCA_001399705.1 Kouleothrix aurantiaca | reverse complement strand
ATCACGACGTACTTGATATACACGTCGCGCGCGCTTTCTTCCGTCGTGTGCACGCCGACCGCTTCAAGGTCCGCGCGCACGGCGGCGACCGCCTCCTGATCAATCGCGGCGTCATCGACGACCACGCCGCGCCGAAGCGCAATCGTCTTCAGCCGCTCGGAAACTGCGGCCGTCAGGCGCTGGCTCCAGTCCTGCCGGAGCTGCAGATAGGTCGGGTGGCCGGGGTTCGGGATTTGCACCGACCCGTCGCCATAGTCCACGGTCGCGAGCGGCGGCTGTGGCTCGGCAAAGGCCGGATCGGCCAGCAGCGCGCGGCGGATTTCCGCGCGGATGAGCGTGCCCACCTTGCGGATCTGCACCGTGCGCCCGGTCTCGGGGCTGGTCCACTCTTCCAGGCGCTCGGGCGGCGGCGTGCGTCCCTGCTGCATCATGCCTCCTACAGGATTGGCGCGGCGGCGAGATAGATCACGCCGTCGGTGTTCGATCCGGCCAGCCCGGCGACGGCCAGATTGTTCGCGGCCACCATCGGATCGGGGACATCCGGCGCGGCCAGACGGTTGGCGCGGCTGTAGGTTGGCTGGGTCGGGAAGCGGCTGCTGCCCGCCTCGCTCCACTTTGCGCCGCCGAAGACCGTGCCAAAGATCACCGCGCCGGCCGCGC
>LJCR01003253.1 GCA_001399705.1 Kouleothrix aurantiaca | reverse complement strand
GCGGTGCCGATTTCTCTGAACGTGCCGAGCGGCGAGCAAAAGCACAGCATCTGAATGCACGATTACGCAAATGAGCAGGCTCTGCAAAAGTTATCTGTGGCATCTGTGTAATCTGTGGATGGTTTGGGGCAAGCGCCGCTAGACGCTATCATCTTGCATCGCGCCGCGCCACCGTGCTATAATCACGGGCAATATTGTTAGATGCCGAAAGCGCGGTTCCGCCGCAGTCGAGCAGTGCCACGCTCGCCGTGGGCTGCTTTTTTGTGTGGCGCGGGAATGTGTTTGGAAAGCGAATTGGCTTGATCCCTCGGTTTGCGACTATACGCTGGCTGTGCATGAGCCTGCTGATGGTGCTGCTTGCCGGCTGTGCGGCGAGCGCATCGCCAACCGAGCCGGCCCCTACCACGCTTGCGCCCGCCAGTACCACGCTCATCCTCTGGCACGGCTGGTCGTCGGTGGGGCGGCAGACGCTTGGCCGCCTGGTCGATCGCTTCAACCAGCAGCACCCATCCGGTCGCATTATTCTGCAATCCATCCCGCTCGCCAGCTTCGACACCGACCTGCGCGCGGCGCTGGCCTCGGGCGGCGGCCCGCATATGGTGCTGATGCCCAACTCGTGGGTTGGCGCGCTGGCCGAGCGCGGCGCGCTGCTGCCGCTCG
>LJCR01003250.1 GCA_001399705.1 Kouleothrix aurantiaca | reverse complement strand
CCCATGGCCAATGCGCCCTTCCCAGCGCCCGCCAACATCGCTGACGAGTATGCGCGTATCGCGAAGCTGGCGGATGGCGCAGCGCAGGTGGGAGCCAGCGGTGAGTCGTGTTTCGCCCGCGCCGATTTCCTCGGCTTCGATATCGGCCAGGCCGCCCGCCGAAAGGTGCAGCAGCGTGCCGGCCCCGCGCAGAAACGCGCCCCCGCCGGCGTGAATAGTGACGCGCCCGTCTACACCCGTGACCGTGGCGCTTTTGCCCGAGTAGACTGTCAGATTGCTGTTGGTGGGCAGGCGCAGCACCCCATCGCCGCCGATCTCTACCGTGAAGGTGCCGCGCCGCTGGCCCACTTGCAAACCCCAGCGGCTGTCGGTCTCGGCTTCCAGGCGGTCGCCCGCCCAGCCGTGCACCTCGACTGCGCCGCCAGCGCGGATCAGAATGGTTGGGGCCAGGCCCACCAGCATCGAGCGGTGTGTCATGGGTTCGCTTTCCTATGCCTCGGCCGGCCGAACGCTTGCGCGCCAGCCAAGCAGCGGCAGCAGCGCCAGCAGCAGCAGCGCGGCCCCGGCCCAGAATGGCGCGACAGGCGCAAGCGCGTCGTAGCTCGCGCCGGCCGCCAGCGGGCCAATCACGCTCATCAGGCTGGTGAGCGCGGCGCTGACG
>LJCR01000325.1 GCA_001399705.1 Kouleothrix aurantiaca | reverse complement strand
CGATTATTCTGGCGAACACCGACGGCGCAACCCACCCGACCAGCCCGCAGGCGCTGCTGCCCGGCGGCTTCACGCCCGGCGACCTGCGGTGAGTTCGCAAGTTAAAAAGTGAGCAGGTGCAGGTTTGCCGAACGGTTTGCAGGTTAGAACGTTGGCAGGTTGCAGGTTGGCAGGCAGAACGTTTTAACCTGCCAACATGTAACCTGCTCACTTCCAAACATATCAAGTGCCGGTTTTGACGACAGCGTGGCCGCCAAACTCGTTGCGCAGCGCGGCCACCACCTTGGCGGCAAACGACTCGTCCTGGCGCGAGAGGAAGCGCATCTGCAGCGCCAGCGTGATCACCGGCGCGGCCACGGCCAGATCGATTGATTCCTGCACCGTCCAGCGCCCTTCGCCGCTATCGGCCACGTAGCCCTTGATCGCGGCCAGATCGGCATCTTTGCCAAAGGCGTCGGCGGCGAGGTCGAGCAGCCACGAGCGCACCACGCTGCCGTGCCGCCACAGCTCGGCCAGGCCATGCAGATCGTAGCCGAACTCCTGCTTGGCGCGCAGCACCTCGAAGCCCTCGGCATAGGCCTGCATCATGCCATACTCGATGCCGTTGTGTACCATCTTGGCAAAGTGCCCGGCGCCATTTGGCCCAACATGGCGGTAGCCCTGTTCGGGCGCGAGCGTCTTCAAAATCGGCTCCACCGTGGCGAACACCTGCGGGTCGCCGCCCGCCATCATGCAGAATCCCTCGGTGTAGCCCCACACGCCGCCACTCACGCCAACGTCGAGGAAGTGAAGGCCGCGCTGCTTCAGCATCTCCGCGTGGCGCAGGCTGTCGCGGTAGTTCGAATTGCCACCGTCGATCACGATATCGCCGGGGCTGAGCATGCCGGCCAGCGCTTCAATCTGCTGGGTGGTGGGCGGGCCAGCCGGAATCATCACCCACACGGCGCGCGGCGCATCGAGCTGGGCAACCATGTCTTCCACGCTGGCCGCGCCAGCGCCGCTGGCGGCCCGCAGCGCATCGACCTGTGCTGGCGCGCGATCGTAGCCAACCACGCTGTGCCCGCCATCGATCAGGCGGCGCGCCATATTAAACCCCATTCGGCCAAGGCCGATCATCCCAAGCTGCATGCTGTCCCTCGTTCTGCTACGTCTTGGCGGCGCTCGAAATTGCGCCGCTCCTGCGTTTGTTATAGCAGACAGCATACCAGCGCACAAGCGCGTATGCGCCGCAGGGGAGGGCCATTCTGGCATAGTTCTTGCTTTCACAATACCGGTTTACTATCTCAGAATCGTCTATGTTGATGCAGCCACGTTGCGGCAGATGAGTGGCGGCACGCTTGTACAGCACCTGGAAAGTGGAGGAAGTGACAGTGGCTACAGCAGAAGAATCTCAACCGCGCGTTGAGCAGGCCCCCGACAATATTTTGCATGGCGCGCACGACCTTGGCGATGGCAAGGTTTCGTTTGCCCTGTGGGCGCCGTGGAAGAAGAGCGTCCACCTGATCGGTGATTTCAACGGCTGGGACGGCAACGCCGACGCCATGGCGGTGGACGAAAGCGGTTTGTGGTGGATCGAGAAGCAGCTTGAACCCGGCGAGCACGCCTACCAGTTTGTGATCGACGGCGAAACGACCATCAGCGACCCGTATGCACGCAAGCTGCGCTGGGAAGGCGGCGACGTGCCGCACGCGATCATCGCCGTAAACGCCCAGCCCTACGAGTGGCACGACGGCGGCTTCGGCATCAAGCCCATGAATCAGCTGGTGATCTACGAGCTCCACGTAGGCGACTTCAGCCCGGAAGGGACGTTCGAGGGCGTTGCGAAGCGGCTCGACCATATTGCCAACCTGGGCATCGATGCGATCGAGCTGATGCCGATTCAGGAGTTCCCCGGCGACCAGAGCTGGGGCTACAACCCGGCCTACTTCTTTGCGCCGGAAAGCTCGTATGGCACAGCCGAAGATCTGAAGAACCTGATCGACGCGGCGCACCAGCGCGGTATCGGCATCATCCTCGACATGGTGTTCAACCACACCACCGGCGACGCGCCGCTGAACCGGCTCTACCCGTACGATCAGAACCCCTACATGAGCAGCGACGGCAACCCGTATGGCTTCCCCGACCTGAACCACTGGAACGACGCCACCAAGCGCCTGATCGCCGACATCCAGAGCTACTGGCTGAGCGAGTATCATATCGATGGCTTCCGCTACGATTATGTCGAGGGCATCGAGTGGGATGGCGTGAACGGCATGAGCTTTATCACCTGGTCGGCGCGTCAGGCCAAGCCCTACGCCTACCTGATTGCCGAGCACATTGTGGGCGACACTGCGGCGGTGGTGCACGAAACCGAGACCGACGCCTCGTGGCACTGGCAGTTCACCAAGACACTGGGCGCGCAGCTTAGCGAGGGCGAGTACCAGGGCTATCAGTATGGCGACCTGGGCGCGCTGGAGCGCGTGCTGACGTTTGGCGGCGACGGCTACACCGACAACGCCCAGCCGATCAACTACCTGGAAAGCCACGACGAAGAGCGCATCATGCGCGTGGCCATGAGCAACCCGGCGATTGGCGAGGCCGGCGCAGTGCGCAAGAGCATGCTCGGCGCGATTGCGCTCTTCACCGCGCAGGGCGTGCCGATGCTGTATTCCGGGCAGGAGTTTGGCGCGCATGGCGAAAAAACCATCGGCGTGAGCAAGCTACCCTGGGAGTTTATGGACAGCGACTCAGGCAAAGCCATGTACCACCACTACGCAACGCTGGCATACATGCGCCATACCCAGGCAGCTTTGCAAACAAACAACTTCCAGGTGCTGGTGGCCGACGCTGAGAAGAAAGTGTTTGTCTACCACCGCTGGGCCGACAACGGCAGCGACATCGTGGTAGCGCTCAACTTCTCGCCTGCCGACCAGCACATTGCGATCGATTTCCCGCAGACCGGCACCTGGCACGAGTGGCTGCACGATTATGACGAGCAGGTCGGCGACGGCCCGGTCGAGGTCGATCTGCCCGACTCGTTCGGCAAGGTGTGGGTATTCCAGGGCTAACAAAACTGGTGGCCGGGCGTTTCCTGTGCAGGAGATGCCCGGCTTTTTTCTTTTATTCAGGGAGGCAGTATGATTCAGCGCCGGCTGCTTGAAATCGTTGGCACGCTGGTCATGGGTGATGGTCTGGCGTTTCTGTTTGCGCCGCGCCGCCACATGCTCATCTGGGTCGAGGCGCTCGATCTGCCACTGTGGCAGCGCACCGTGCAGTGGTTCGCCGACAATGAGGCGGCCGGGCGGGCTACTGGCGTGCTCGAAATGATGCTGGGCGCATGGCTCACGGCGCGGGCCTATCGCGGGGTTGAATAAGCTCCTTTGTAACTCGTCTGTGTCCCTGCGCGTGCATAATTGCCGTGGCAGGCGCGCTGCGCCGCCAAGGAGGGCACCATGGGGCACGTATTCGCGCTGGCCATGCAGAAGGGCGGCGTCGGCAAAACCACCACCACGCTGAGCGTGGGCGCGGCGCTGGCCGAGCGCGGGCGGCGCGTTCTGCTGATCGACATCGACCCGCAGGCGAACCTCACGCAAGGGCTCGGCGTCGACCCGACCGCGCTGGAGTATAGCGTCTACGAGGTGCTGCTGAACCCCGAGCGCGGGCTGGATTTCGCCATGCTGCACACCGAAGCCGGGCTGGATCTGGTGCCGGCCGCATTGGAACTTGCCGGCGCAGAGCTCGAACTGGCCGGAAAAGTCGGGCGCGAGCTACTGCTGCGCAAAGCGCTGCGGGCCGCGCGCAGCCAGTACGATTATGTGCTGATCGACCCGCCGCCAAGCCTGGGCTTGTTCTCGCTGAACGCGCTCGCCGCCGCCGACCAGGTGCTGGTTCCGCTGCAGCTGCACGCCTACGCCCTGCGCGCCATGCCGCAGCTCGAAGCGACCATTGCGCTGGTGCAGGAAATCAACCCGGGGCTGGCGATTGGCGGCGTGCTATGCACCCTGGCCGACCGGCGCACAGGCCTGAGCCAGCAGATCGAGCGCGAGGTGCGCGAACGCTACGGGGCGCTGGTGTTTGAAACCAGCATTCCGGTGAATGTGAAGCTGGCCGAGGCCCCTTCGCATGGACGCCCAATTAGCAGCTACGCGCCAGGCAGCAGCGGTGCCCACGCATACGCGGCGCTGGCGCAGGAACTGGAGCATCGTTATGGCCACTGAGCCTGCCACCCCGCCCAACGCGCCGCGCCGCGGGCGCGGCTTGCAACTTTCGACCCACGCGCCGCTGCCCGAGGCTGCCGCGCCTGAACCAAGCCGGGAGCCACTGCGGCGCGGGCACGGCTTGCAGCTTTCCACCAACACCAGCGCGCCGCCCACGCTCGCCGAGCTGGAGGCGCGCTTCCCGGTAC
>LJCR01003249.1 GCA_001399705.1 Kouleothrix aurantiaca | reverse complement strand
GAATTGTGCAGCCGGATCGCGTTCGAGCTTCAGGGTGAGCGGATCGGTGGCGGCGATGGTGACGAGAATGCTGTCGCCGGGCTGAAAGCGCGTGCGCCGGTACCCTCCGCCGAGCGTTTGCGCCTCGACGGCCGAGAAGCTAAAGCCGGGCTGCGCGCCGGGCAGGCGCTGCGGGCTGCTGTTCAGCGCGTGGCCGCGCTCGTCGAGCAAGCGCGGGTGGGGCATGCGCAGCAGCACAAACGGCTCGATCTTGGCGCGCGCCAGCAGATCGGCGCTGATTTCTTCGGCGGCGGGCACGACGCGGAAGCGCAGACCATTGAGCACGCTGTGGCGCGGCATGAGCTTGCCGCCGCCCAGGCGCACCCAGCCGGTCTCGAACGAGTCGTAGCGCAAAATATTGCGAATGCTGGCGAACGGGTTCTTGGCGCGGCTGGGCCGGCGCTCGAGCACGCGCGCAAACACGTCGCGCTCGGGCACGACGCCATCATATTCATCAGCCAGCTTCAAAAGAATGCTGGAAATTGTTGGTTCAAGTGTCATTGGCCTGCTCCTTGGCCGCACCTACTCATTCGCTTTGCCCCAGCGGCCACGGGTAATTTCATTGCATCAGGTGTGCCGCGTGGCATCCAGCTTGCCGGCCAGGTCGACCTGCTGCCACGAGC
>LJCR01003247.1 GCA_001399705.1 Kouleothrix aurantiaca | reverse complement strand
TGCGAAAAGACCAAAGGAGTGTTTGAACCGATTCAAAAGTTAGCACGGTCTGTCGTATTTGTCAAGATATGGTTTTGGTGATTCGCCGCCGAGAAATGAAGCAGAGACGAATCCACAGATGGCACAGATTTCGCAGATTCGTGATTCGACAAACCCACGCGTGCCGGTGCTCCCTCACGTCGAGATACGTGTGCATCCTGAGTAGGCCGCCAGGCCGTATCGAAGGGTGCGCGCCCATCGCGCCACGCCCGCCACCGAAGCACGCGCCGCCATTTGCGATTGCTCGGCGCTTGCACTATACTGCGCCCACCCTCACCCCAAACCATACGCAGCCGACGCCGGGGTGCGGCTTTGCGAACTACGCCACAGAGGATTGGCTTATGCGTGGCCCCCCGCGCCAGTCGCTGCTTGTGCGCCTGCTTGGCGTCTACATGCTCTTCACGGTTGCCGTGCTTGGCATGGGCTTTGTCGTGAACCTGGTGATGCAGCGCCAGCTGCGCGCCGACGCGCAGGCCGCCGACGTTGCGCTTGGCCAAGCGATTGCGCGCGACGTTGATGCCAAGCTGAACACTGCGCGGCGCTCGCTGGAGCGTCTGAGCGAGCTGGATGCCGTGCGCCGGGGCGACGCCGACGCAATGGAGCCGGTGTTTCGCGCCTTCCAGG
>LJCR01003248.1 GCA_001399705.1 Kouleothrix aurantiaca | reverse complement strand
GCCCCGGCGCCGCGCCCGATGTGGCCGAGGAGCACGTGCAGGACGGCGAGCAGGTGATGACCGTCACCCGCAGCCCGCGCGGCAACTACCTGCGCCTCACGCCGCCCCAGCGCGATTTATGGCACCAGATGGACGGCACGCGCACAGTGGCGCAGCTGGCCACGCAGGCATTTCTGCGCACCAAGCCGCTGCTTCCGGTTGGCGATCTGGTGGCAACCCTGCGCGCCGAAGGCTTCCTGGACGAGTCGCCGGTGAGCCTGTACCACGCGCTCGGCGGGCGACTGGAAGCGCGCACCGCCGAAGGCTGGGGCCGGCGCGTCGTGCGGCGCATTACGCGGGCGAGCTGGCAGTTTGCGAATATCGACGGTTTTTACAGCGCGATCTACCGCGCCGGCGGCTGGCTCCTGTTCACCTGGCTGTTTGCCGCGCTCTGGCTTGCGGTGGCGCTGGTGGGTTTGGGCGCGTTTGTGGCGCTGCTGCTGGGCCTGGGCACGCCGCCGCAGGTGCTGAATAGCGCAGCAGTGCCGGCTGAGCTGGTGGCGCTGTGGTGCGCCTTGCTGGTCTCGTTCTTCCTGCACGAAAGCGCACACGCCCTGACGGTCAAGCACTACGGGCGCGACCTGCGCTCCGGCGGCGCGATGCTGTACTTCGGCATGCCCGCCT
>LJCR01003246.1 GCA_001399705.1 Kouleothrix aurantiaca | reverse complement strand
GCCGAGTACGGCGCACCGTGCGCCGTACTCGGCAGGCCTTTCGTAAGCGTATCTATCGTGGGGCCGCTGCCAGCGCCTGAAACGCAACGGGGCGGGTCCTTTTTATAGGGCAAGTGTATGCGTGAATTCTTTCGCTTTGAGCGCCGCGACCTGCTTCTGTTTGTGGTGTGCGCGGTTCTATACACGGTGATCTTCTTTGTCTGGACGGTTCTGCCGCTCAATGGCAATGTCAGCCTGGCCGATACTGACGCAGTCGCGGCGGGCGTGCCGCTTGTGGGTGATTTACCGACCCAAAGCGTGAGCAAGCTAGTTGTGACGGCTGCGCTCTACGCGCTTGCGCTGGTGTATGCGCTGCTGGCAGTCAATCGCGAGGAGCGCGGCGCTTTGCCGCAGCTGCTGATTATTAGCGTATTGACGTTCTTGGCCTGGCAGATGCTGAACTTCTGGGTTGTCTCGGGCTTCCTGAACTCGCCGGCGACGCTGCTGTATGGTGGCGCGTCGATTGTATTGCTGGTGGCCTGGTTTGTAATGATCATCCGGGGTGTATCGTCAATCCACGATGCGCTTGCGCGCTTTATGGTGCGTTTTGGCCTGGCACTTTCGCTGTTTATTACCGTTGTTCAGATCGTTGCATTGCTGACGCCGGAGTGGCGCAGCCCGACAC
>LJCR01003245.1 GCA_001399705.1 Kouleothrix aurantiaca | reverse complement strand
TTGCCCGACGCGGCCATGATTGTTGATGCACGGGTTACGCTCGCGAAGGGCCGCGCGCTGCTGGAATGGCGCAATCCGCGAGATGACTCGGCTGTTACCCTGTATGTCGACCCAAATACAGGTATTCCTTTGCAGCTTCGGCAGCAAACGGGCGCGAGCAGCACCGTATTTACCGTTACCTACAGTTCGTGGAATGCGCCGGTGCAGATCGCCGCGCCGGCATAGGTGGAACCAGCACTACCGAGAGGGAGAAGTGATGAATATAGTTCGACGAGTGGCGCTTGTGGCAGCGATTGGCCTGATGCTGTGCGCCTTCACGCCGGCGTCGGCGGCGCCAACCTTGCAAGTGCTCGCGCCCGCAGAGGGTGCGGTGCTCGATACCAGCACCGTGACCGTGGAGTTTAAAACATCGGAGCTGGCGATTGTCAAATCCAATGTTCCGCTGGCCGACTATGGCAAGCGGCCCGACGCCAATACGCCCAGCGAAGGGCATTTGCACCTGACGCTCGATCTGTGGCCGCTGGTTGTGTGGGAAAGCGCCAACCCATACACATTTATGAATGTCCCGCCTGGCGAGCATCAGCTGAAGGTCGAGCTGGTGAATAATGACCACTCATCGTGGCAGACGGCTGTGTCGCAAGTGATCCGTTTCCGCACCACTGCAG
>LJCR01003244.1 GCA_001399705.1 Kouleothrix aurantiaca | reverse complement strand
CCCTTCGATCCGATCATTGGCGTGTGTCTTGCCATCCTTTCCGTGCCCGCCCAAGACCTGCTTCAGCTGCCGGGCGGCCTCAGCCTGACGCAGGCGGCCATGCTGCTGGCAGTGGCAAGCGCCGCGCTCGGCTGGCTGCTCAGGCCGCCTCAGCCGTCTGCAGCCCTGCCTGCGCGCATGCTGCTGCCCTGGCTGGGCATGCTGTGGGCGCTCGGCCTCGCCACTGCCTTCACGCCCTTCTCCACCACCGACGCACTGAAAGAAACCTTTCGCTAGGGCGAAGCCTTCGTGATCTGGCTGCTCGCGCTCAGCGCCGTGCGCCGGCCCTGGCATCTGGCCGCCCTGCTGGCGTGTTTGCTGCTCGCGCCCTTTGCCGAGGCGCTCGTCGGCCTGGGGCAGTTGGCGCTTGGCGCGGGGCCGCCCAGCTCCCGCATCGCGGCAGGATTACCCTTTGTGCGCGCCTATGGCACGATCGGCCAGCCCAACTCCTTCGCCGGCTATATGAACATGGCTTGGCCGCTGGCATTATCCCTCGCGCTAGGGCTGAGCTGGCAGGCCTGGCGGCGCGAACCACAGCGCCCGCGTGCTGGCCTGCTGCTGGCTGGTGCGTGGCTCCTCGCGGCAACACTGCTGGCCGCCTTGCTGGCCTCGTTTTCGCGCGGGGC
>LJCR01003243.1 GCA_001399705.1 Kouleothrix aurantiaca | reverse complement strand
CTTTTGAGGGCGGGAGCCCCAGCGGCCATGCGGCCCGAGCAACCAGCTTTCAATAGCGAATAGCATATTCCTGCGGCCTTGCGGCCCGAGCAACCAGCTTTCAATAGCGAATAGCATATTCCTGCGGCCCTGCGGCCCGAGCGCTACACTAACTCGCGCTTGCGCCGCTCCACATACTCATTCAGCGCCTCCTCGACGCCCGGGTCGATTGGCGGCTTCTCGTAGGCGTTCAGCAGCTCCTTCCAGATGCGGTTGGCGCGCTGCGCCGCGTCGAGCCGCCCGGCGTCTTCCCACTGCCCGATGCTCAGCCGGTCGCTGATGATCGGGCGGTAGAACTCGGTCTGGTAGCGCCCGATGGTGTGATCGGTGCCGAAGTGGTGCCCGCCCGGCCCGACCGCCTTGATCGAATCGAACGCCAGCGTGTCGGTGCTGACCTCGACGCCGCCGAACAGGTGCTGCATCATCGCCAGACCCTCGACGTCGAGGATGAGCTTTTCGAACGAGGCGACCAGGCCGGATTCGAGCCAGCCGGCGGCGTGCTGCACCCAGTTGGTGTGGCTCATCACCGTCGGCCACAGGCACATTTGTGTCTCGTAGGCGGCCTGCGCGTCGGGCACCTTCGAGGTGTTCAGGCCGCCCGAGCCGCGGTAGGGCAGGCCGTAGCGG
>LJCR01003240.1 GCA_001399705.1 Kouleothrix aurantiaca | reverse complement strand
GATCGATACCACGTGAAAGCCGCGTGGGTCGAGATCGAAGGCGCGCACCTGCAGCCAGAAGAGCAGCCAGACCAGCGGGCGGTAGAAATGCGTCTGCGCGGCCCGGTCGAAGGCGGCGCGGGCGATCCGTCCGACGCGCTGGGTGGTGGCGACGGCTTTGCAATCGGCAAGAACGCGCCGCCCGCTGCGATCGAGTTTATTCGCTTCCTGACCAGCGCCGAAAACCAGACCAACATGACCAAGGATGGCCTGATTTCGGTGCCGGTGGTGAAAGGCTCCGAGACGGCGATGACCGACCCGCTGCTGAAGGAAGTGCAGCAGCGCGCTGGCGCGGCCAAGTACTACCAGCTCTACTACGACCAGTACCTGCCGCCGGCAGTGGGCCAGGCCGTGAACGACTCGACGCAGGGCCTGTTTGCGGGCACCACCTCGCCCGAGGATGTCGCCAAGACGATCGAGGACACGGCGGCGACCGAGCTGCAGCCGTAGGCTCAGCGCGCTTACTCACGAACCAGGGGCGCGGCCGCACCACGCGGCCGCGCCAGAATCAGAGACTGTGGCATGGTCGCTACACGGGAGCCGTGCCGCATCAGAAGGGACTGCTATGGCACGCGTCTCCTCGCGGCCCGTCGAGCAGGTGCCGGCGCGACGCCGGGCCCGCATGCGC
>LJCR01003242.1 GCA_001399705.1 Kouleothrix aurantiaca | reverse complement strand
CCAGCCACACGCCGTCGTTCAGAAACATCGCCGCCACCTGCATCACAAATGCGCCGCGATACTCAAGCTGCGCGTTCAGGTTCAGGCGCGTATACGCGGCCACCAGGCCCAGGTAATTTGCGAGGCGCTTCAGCATTCTTTACCCGCCATTCGAATGAATGCGCCGCACGCCCGCGCGGTACACCAGCGCGATGACGCCCGCCAGCACGGCAATCGCCAGCGCCTGCCGCAGCGCAAGGTCGGCCAGGAAGGCCGCCTCGGGGTGCACAAACATGCGCGCCGGCCCGTAGATAATACTCGAAAATGGCAGCGCGCGGAGCCACGGCTGCGCCGACTCGGGAAATAATTCCAGCGGAATGAGCATGCCGCCCAGGATCATCGTAATGCGCGAGTAGATCAGCAGCAGGCCGCTGGTATCTTCCAGCCAGAAAGCCGCCAGCCCGATCAGAAACTGCCCCAGAAAATCGAGCGTGAACGCCAGCGGCAGCGCCAGCGCAAACAGCAGCAGCCCGCCCAGCGAAAACGCAATCGGCCCGACGAACACAAGCGCAATCAGCGACGCCACAACCGTGTTCAGCGCAAAGCGCACCACCCGCTCGCCCAATGTCGTCCACAATCGCGCCAGCGGGTAGCTCAGCGGGCGAATCAGCTGCACCGCCAGCGCGCC
>LJCR01003239.1 GCA_001399705.1 Kouleothrix aurantiaca | reverse complement strand
GCCGGGCTGCGCTTTGCCGCACTCGACCGGGCGCTGCTCGAAGCGCCGCTGGTGGGCATGGACGAGGTGCGCGACGAGATCGGCGGCATGTGGCCCGCGCTCGATCGCTTCTCCGCGCAGGGCGTGGGCGTGGTCGCGCTGCGCGACGAGCGCGTGCTGTGCTGGTGTACCGCCGAATACGTGGGCGCGACGAGCTGCGGCCTGGGCATCGCCACCGCGCCCGACGCGCAGCGCCAGGGCGTCGCCACCGCCACAGGCGCGCATGCTGTCGCCGCCTGCCTGGCGCGTGGCCTTGTGCCGCACTGGGAATGCGGGCGCGACAACCCCGCTTCTGCCCGCGTGGCCGAAAAGCTTGGCTTTGCGCTGGCCGAAACGGCGACCTTCTGGTACGCACGGCTTGGGTAGGCAGAACTGAGAACCGCAGAACCGAGAGCCACGGAACCGCAGAACCAAGAACTGAACAGTTGGCAGAAGTGAAAGGGCGAAAGGGTGACATGATGACAAGATGACAGGGGAGTATTTTCGCAATAACCCACAACCTGTCAACCCGCAACCTGTCAACTTGCAAACCTGCAACCTGCAATCATAAAACCTGCAACTCGCAAACTTGCAAACCTGCAACCTGTAACTTTCCAACCCACAAACCTGCAACCTGCAACCGTGCGAC
>LJCR01000323.1 GCA_001399705.1 Kouleothrix aurantiaca | reverse complement strand
AGCCTGAAGCGCGTGGTGTTTATCTACGAATGCCTGCTGGAGCTGCCAGTCGTCATCCGGCGCGGCGATGTCGCGGCCGAGCTGCTAACCTTTGCGCGCGAACACGGCGCGGGCCGCATCGTCACGGCCGAAAGCCCCAGCCCGCGCTTTGCCGCCATCTGCGCCGCGCTTGAGCGCGAGCTGGCGGTGGAAATCCTGCCCGTCGAGCCGCTGATTGCCTATACTGGCAGGCTCGATCTGCGACGTTTTGCGCGCTACTGGCAGGTGGCGCAGCGCTACGCCTTCGGCCAGCTCCCTTTGTTTGGCTAGAAACGCAAGCATAAAAACGCCGCGCCACGCATTCGTAACGCAGCAAGTGCGGCGAAGCGTGGAGCGGTGGCACTCGCCGGCCGAGGCCGGCTCAGACAGCTTCCCCACGAACGAATCTGTGAAGATACGATGAGACGGTCAGGGTCTCATCTCGCTGTGCTCTGATGGATTGAGTATATGGCCCGGCTATAAATTTTCGATGAACAGATTGCTTCGATTTCTAAATAAAAAGATGGGCGCATTACACTGTTTTATGGCATAAAGACGCTGGAGAAGATGCTCCGCGCCAGATAAACCAGGCACCTGGCCTGCATAACAATTCATACTATCGGCTCGCGCTGGTCATCACATTCCTATTGACACACGATATATTCTGAGCATGCACACGCACACGCACAGGAGGCCAGCGCATGTCCTACGCCGATATGCTTGCAACCGTGGATATATTCGACGATCTGAGCGCCGAGCGGCTCGAGCGCATTTCGAGTATTTGCGTCGAACATCGCCTGCACGAGGGCGATGTGGTGTTCGAGCAGAACGCGCGCAGCGACGGGCTCTACATTATTCTGAACGGCGAGATCGACATCCAGGTGCAGTCGCCGTCGTCGGACGCGCCGCTGACGGTGGCCCGCCTGCAGCGCGGCCAGTCGTTTGGCGAGGTGGCGCTGGTGGACGAGGGCATTCGCACGGCGACGGCGCGGGTGGGCACGCCCGACGCGCGCCTGCTGATGCTGCGCCGCGCCGACCTGATGGAAGTTTGCCACGAGGATTTCGAGCTGGGCTTTATTCTGATGCGCAACCTGGCTGGCGACCTGGCGCTGAAAATGCGCCAGACCGACCTGCGCGTGCGCTCGTAAGTCATCCACAGATTACCGAACGAACTACGCACTACGCACTATGAAGCCAAAATCATAGTGCGTAGTGCGTAGTTCGTATTGGGCGCATGCTGCTTTGAAATGCTGTGCGTGCTGCGAAAGTTCAGGAAGTCTGGCGCAGACTGGCTTCTGACTCCTGGCTCCTGAATACTGCTTAGTACAGCTTTCCTTCGCGCTTGGCCCCGGTGTAGTCGATATACGCGACCTTGGTTTCGGTGTAGAAATCGAACACCTCGGTGCCCTGCTCGGTCGGCCCAACCGCCGTCTCCTTGGTTCCGCCAAACGGCACCTGCGCCTCGCCGCCCAGCGTTGGCGAGTTGACGTGCGTCATGCCGGTTTCGATCTCGTCGATGTAGCGGAACATGCGCATCGCGTCGCGCGTGTAGATGCTGGATGTCAGGCCGAAGGGCGAGTCGTTTGCGGCGGCCATGGCTTCATCGAAGCTTTCCACGCGAATAACCGACAGCACCGGGCCAAAGATTTCTTCCTGCGCGATCCGCATCTCGGGCCGCACCCGGTCGAACACCGTCGGCTCGACGAAATAGCCCTTGCCGAGCGCGCCCGCGCTGGCACGCTTGCCGCCGCACAGCAGCTCCGCGCCTTCGCCCTTCCCAATCTCGATATATTCCAGCACGCGCCGCATCTGGCTTTCGCTGACGATCGGCCCCATATCCACGCCATCTTCGAGGCTGTTGCCCAGGCGCATCGCCATTGCTGCGTGGGTCAGCCGCTCCAGAAAGGCGTCGGCGACCGGGTGCAGCAGAATAACGCGACTGGTGGCGGTGCAGCGCTGGCCGGTGCTGCCAAACGCGCCCGAAAGCACGCCCGCCACGGCCAGGTCGAGGTCGGCATCTTCCAGCACGATCACCGGGTTCTTGCCGCCCATTTCGCACTGCGCCGCAATGCCGCGCCGCGCGGCCTGCTCGTAGATCGCCTTGCCCACAGGCGTCGAGCCGGTGAACGATACGCACTTCACGGCCGGGTGGTCGATAAAGGTGGTGCCCACGTCGGCGTCGCCATGCACCATGTTCAGCACGCCAGCCGGCACGCCCGCGTCGATAAAGCACTGCATCACCATTTCCGAGGTTTCGGGCGTGAGCGGCGAGGGCTTGAACACGACGCTATTGCCGGCCACCAGCGCGGGCGCGATTTTCCACACCGGAATCGCAACCGGGAAATTCCAGGGCGTGATCAGGGCGGCCACGCCACGCGGCACCTTCAGCGTGTAGCCAAAGTTGTTTGGCAGTTCGAGCGGGATCGTCACGCCATTCAGACGGCGACCGTGCGCGCCACTGAACTCGGCCACGTTGATCGGGCGGTTCATCTCGCCCTGGGCCTCGCTCACCGGCTTGCCTTCTTCGCGGGCCACGGCGCGGGCGATCTCGTTGCGCCGCTCCTGCATCAGCTGCGCCGCGCGCGTGACGATTGCGCCGCGCCGTGGGGCCGGCACGCGCCGCCACTCCCGAAAGGCATCACCCGCTACGGCGCAGGCCGACGCGGCTTCGTCACGCGTGGCCAGAGGCGTTTCGCCCATCACGTCGCCCATGTCGGACGGGTTGATGTTTGGCACGCGCCGCTTCGACACCGACTCGACCCACTCGCCGCCAATATAGTTTCTGTAGGTTTTCATAAAATTCTCCTGTGAGCAGCCGCCAACGATCAATTTTATGTGTAGTTTTCTGCGCTTAGCGCAGAAAACTACACATAAAGGAAAAATCGAGTGCTGCATGCGTACACCACAGATTGGTTCGTAGAAAGAGGTGGTTGCTGGCCTTCCAGCTACCATTCCCCATCTCCTATCCCCCATCCCCTGGCCTACGCAACCGCCGCATCAATAATATCGAGCCCGCGGTCGATGATCGCCAGCCCTTCGCGCAATTCCTGCTCGGTGATCGTGAGCGGCGGGTTGACGAAGAAGGTGTTCCAGCGCACAAAGGTGAACAGGCCGTTTTCGCGCAGGAATGCATTAAAGGCCGGCATCGGGCCGAGCTGGTCGGGGCGCGGGTTGTAGGGCGTCAGCGGCTCGCGGGTGTCGCGGTTCTTCACCAGCTCCACCAGGCTGAACAGGCCGATCGCGCGCGTGTCGCCAATGCTGGGGTGCTTTTCCTTCATCTTGGCCAGCTCGGCCTTGACGATCTCGCCCATGGCGCGCGCATTCTCCACCAGCTTGTCTTCTTTGTAGATGTTGATGCAGGCCACGCCAGCCGCGCAGCCAACCGAGTGCGCGTTGTAGGTCAGGCCGGCGTAGAGCGGGTGGTCCTCGAAGTATTCGGCAATCGTGTCGGTGACCATGGTCGCGCCCAGCGGCACATACGCCGAGGTCAGGCCCTTCGCCAGGGTCATCATGTCGGGCACCACGCCCCAGTGATCGACCGCGAACCACTCGCCGGTGCGGCCAAAGCCGCTCATCACCTCGTCGCAGATCAGCAGGATGCCATACTTGTCGCACAGCGCGCGCAGCCCCTTGATATAGGCCGCCGACGGGATCAGAATGCCGTTGGTGCCAACCACCGTCTCGATGATCATCGCGGCGATGGTGTGCGGCCCTTCGAACTGAATGATATCCTCGGTGGCGTTCAGCACCGACGCCGTATACTCGGCGTCGTCGAGGTCTTTGCCGGCGCGGTAGGGATAGAAATCGGGAATGCGCACCACGCCGGGGATGCCCGGCTCGGCCGCCCAGCGGCGCGGGTCGCCGGTGAGCGTGATCGCGCCAGCAGTGGCGCCGTGGTAGGCGCGGTAGCGCACCAGGATCTTGTGCCGGCCGCTGTACATGCGCGCGATCTTGATCGCGTTCTCGTTCGCTTCGGCGCCGCCATTGGTGAAGAAGGCTTTGCTCAGGTTGCCGGGCGTGATATCTTTCAGCAGCTGGCCCAGCTCGGCGCGCGGCGAGGTGGTGGCGACCGTCGGCGCAATGTAGCAGACCTTCTCCATCTGGGCGCGCACCGCGTCGATCACGCGCTGGTCGCCGTGGCCAATGTTGACGCACATAAGCTGCGAGTTGAAGTCCATGTAGCGCTTGCCGTCGGCATCCCACATGTAGATGCCCTTGGCGCGGTCGATCACCAGCGGCTTCATGGCTTTCTGCGACGTCCATTCGTACAGCGTGGTTTCGCGCGAGATGTCGAGGATCTCCTGGCGGGAAAGGGTTGAGTCCATTGCTTCTCTCCATTGCTATTGGAAGGGGAGCGACGCGCAGTGATGC
>LJCR01003241.1 GCA_001399705.1 Kouleothrix aurantiaca | reverse complement strand
CTGCCAGGCGGTCGCGCCCGGCGCGCGATACAGCACCGCCAGGTCGGTGGCGACCACCAGCGCGCCATTGCTGAGCGCCTGAATGCTGTTCGCTGGCACGTCCGGGAAGTTGGCCGAGATGTCTGCCCACGACTGGGTTGTGGCGTTGTACTGGAAGACGTGGCCGACGCCCGCGCCCTCGCCCTCGGTGAAGCGGCGCGAGAAGCCGTTGATCGAGGCGTAGACTTCGCCATTTGGGCCAACCGCCACGCCACCAACATAGCGCAAAGGCAAGCCGGTGGTGGGAACTGCCGCGAAATTCCAGCCCGAGGCCGACGACGCGTCGCGCGTGCCGATTGTGATGCCGCGCGCGAAACCGGCGTTGTTGCACGGCCCGCACCAGCCGCCTGCCGCCGTGTCGCCTTTCATGGCCACAGCCGTGTAGGTCTGGTTCGCGCTCGTCAGCGTGAAAGCCTTCTTCCACTGGCTGCCGCTGCGGATGGCAAAGCCCTTATCCTGCACCCACAGGCTGTTGCCGCCGGCCAGCCACTCGTTGATGTTGGTGGCGTTCGCGCCGAACGGGGCGATAAAGCGCGCGTTGATGTCGGGCGGGGCAATGCTGTAGGTGGTCGACTGCGAGAGGTCGACGAAGGCGTTCGGGCGATCCGGGCCGGGGTTCGCGCAGGTC
>LJCR01003238.1 GCA_001399705.1 Kouleothrix aurantiaca | reverse complement strand
CCGCGCGCACAGCCGCGCCACGCTACGAGTCCGGCCATGAACCTCGATCCTGCGACCCGCATCGCCCTGGAGGCGTTGTATAGCGTTTTACTCTCCGCCGTCGTACAGTTGGCGCGCGTACTGGGCAAGCCCTGCCCCGTCGTCACGCGCGCAGAGCGGCGGAATGAACGCAGCCCCTTGCGAAACGGTTGACGGATGGAGTAGAATGTCTGTGCGACTGAAAGTTGGGCGCGTTCGTTCTGCGAACGGCGGCGCGTCCCGGTCGCACCAGTACCGCAAGTGGGGCCGGACGCTGTAACCGGCAATTTCATACCCGCCGAACGCTGAAAAGTGGGCGGTGTCATCCTCATTGGGAGGGTGGCACCGCCTTTTATTGTTGGGTCGTATGCCGGACACCATCACCACGAAACCCATGACGCGCAGCGAGGCCGCCCGTGTGGCGGCGCTGGCCCGCTGGGGCAAGTACACGCCCCCGGCGCGCGGCAGTGTGATCAACCCGCGCACCGTGACGGGCAGCAGTCGGGGCGACGGCGGTCGGTTGCCCATCCGGCCCGAGCAGGCCGCGCTGCGCCAGCGCCTGCCGCGCCCCGGCCGGGACACTCCCGCCGGTGGCCAGCGTGTTCAGCGCGTCCAGGTCGATGCCGAGCTGCTTGCCCACCGTCACGCGG
>LJCR01003236.1 GCA_001399705.1 Kouleothrix aurantiaca | reverse complement strand
GTGCGGTGCACAAACTGTGGCCCGTAGCCGCCATCCGTAATCACCGCGCGCGCGGCTGCGTCGATTTGCTCGCCGCTCGCGCCGGGGCGAGCAGCGGCGCGGCCTGCCGCATTCGCCGCCTGCACCAGCTCATAAATGCGCCGCGCCTCGGCAGAAGGCTCGCCCAGCGCAATCGTGCGCGTGATGTCCGAGGCGTAGCCGCCATACCATGCCCCGCCATCCATGATGATGAAATCACCCGGCTGGAAAGCGCGGTCGGTGTTGGAGTGGTGCGGGTTGGCGGCGTTCGGCCCGCTGGCGATGATCGTTTCAAAGGAAGGGCTGCTGCCGGCCGCGCGCATCGCGCCATCCCAGATCTCGGCCAGCTCGCGCTCGGTCATGCCCACGCGAATCTGGCCGACGGCGTGCTCAAGCGCCTGCTCGACGATCTGCACCGCCGTGCGCATGGCCGCCAGCTCTTCGCCATCTTTCGCCATGCGCAGCGAGGCCAGAATGCCGGTGGCATCGCCAACGACGGCCTCGGGCGCGGCCTGCTCGATCGCGCGCAGCTCAAGCACGCGCATGTTGGTGTATTCCGCGCCCAAGCGCTTGCCATCCAGCCCCAGGTCGGCGGCAAGGCGCTGCAATGCGCCTTGCCGCCGACCTGGGGCTGGATGGCAAGCGCTTGGG
>LJCR01003237.1 GCA_001399705.1 Kouleothrix aurantiaca | reverse complement strand
GACCACCGGGCGTGGGCACGGACCAAAGCTGCCGTGGTTCAGGAAGGCCATGTCGGGGCGAAGCAGGAATTCGTCGGCGTAGAGCGGAAGCGTAAGCGGTGTCATAGTTCCTCCATCAGGCAGCGTTCAGGGCAGCTATTGTACTACCAGTTTAACCGAGAACCAGGCAGTTGGCAGTTGGCAGTCGGCAGTCGGCAGTTGGCAGTCGGCAGTTGGCAGTTGGCAGTAACCTGCAACCTTCCAACTTGAAACCTGCAAACCTGCAACCCGCAAACCTTCAACCCTGCACCCGCCGCACCGGCGCGCGCCGACCAAGCGCCACCGCCGCCATCACCACCAGCGCCACAAGGATCGTCGCGGGCGTGATCTGTTCGTGCAGCAGCAGCGCCGAGGCCACCAGCGTGAAAAAGGGTTGCAGAAGCTGCAGTTGGCTAACCCGCGCCACGCCGCCCAGCGCCAGCCCGTGGTACCACGCGAAAAAGCCCAGCAGCTGGCTCACCAGCGCGACATACAGGAAGCACAGCCACACCATCGGCGGCGCAGACGCGCCGTGCTGCCACAGCGCCAGCCCAACCGGCAGGCAGACCAGCGGCGCGGCCAGCACCAGCGCCCAGCAGATCACCTGCCAGCCGCCAAGCGTTCGCGCCAGCCGCCCGCCCTCGGCGTAGC
>LJCR01003234.1 GCA_001399705.1 Kouleothrix aurantiaca | reverse complement strand
GCGTGCTGGGCTGGAAGGAATACGAGCTTGAGGTGATGCGCGACCGCGCCGACAACTTCGTGGTGGTCTGCTCAATCGAAAACCTCGACGCGATGGGCGTGCACACTGGCGACTCGATTACTGTCGCGCCGGCCATGACGCTCACCGACCGCGAGCTGCAGCGCCTGCGCGACCAGGCCAAAACCGTGATGAGCGTGGTTGGGGTCGAAACCGGCGGCTCGAATGTCCAGTTCGCGGTCAACCCGGCCAACGGCGACACCATCGTGATCGAGATGAACCCGCGCGTGAGCCGCTCGTCGGCGCTCGCCTCGAAGGCCACCGGCTTCCCAATCGCAAAAATTGCCGCGCTGCTGGCGGTGGGTTACACCCTCGACGAAATCCCGAACGACATCACCAAGGTCACGCCGGCCTCGTTTGAGCCAAGCCTCGACTATGTGGTGGTGAAAATTCCGCGCTGGGCCTTCGAGAAGTTCCCCGGCGTCGACCCCACGCTTGGCCCGCAGATGAAAAGCGTGGGCGAGGTGATGGCGATTGGCACGACCTTCCCCGAAGCCTTCCAGAAGGCCATGCGCGGGCTGGAGATCGGCGCGCTGGGCTTTGGTGTGCGCAAGAACCGCGCCATTTCCGCCGACATGCCCGCCGAAAACACGCCCAGCGCGCCGATCTCCAG
>LJCR01003235.1 GCA_001399705.1 Kouleothrix aurantiaca | reverse complement strand
CCCGCCTCGGCTGCCGCCGCCCTGCTCGATACAATAGAGCCGGGGATGGCCGCGCCGCTGCGCGATATTCGTTATGTCAGTACCGCCACGGTGTCGCTAGCCTACCCAAGCGCGGCCATCCGCGCGCCGCTCGAAGGCTTTGGCCTGGTGATTCCGCAGAGCGAAGGGCGGCGCATCAACGCGCTGACTATTACTTCAAAGAAATTCGCTGGCCGCGCCCCCGATGGCTACACGCTTATTCGCGTGTTTGCCGGCGGCGCGCGCACACCCGAGACGGCCGAGCTGGACGACAAGGCGCTGCTGGCAGTTGTGCGCGACGAGCTGCGTTCGATTTTGCAGATCGACGCCGCGCCGCTGTGGAGCCGCACGTACCGCTGGCCGAACGGCCACCCGCAGTACGCGATTGGCCACAGCGAGCGGGTGGCAACCGTGGAAGCGCGCCTGCCCGCCGGCCTGCTGCTGGCTGGCAGCTCGTACCGCGGCGTGGGCCTGCCCGATTGCATTCAGCAGGCGCAGCTTGCCGCCAGCGCCGCGCTGGAGCAACTGCGCGTTCCAACCCTGGCCTGACGAGCGATTGCCGAGAGACGTTATGAATCCGCAGCACAAGCCCGAAACCACCGACGCCGAGTGGCTTTCGCTGCAGCAAGCCAGCGAGCTGCTGGGCGTGAAT
>LJCR01003232.1 GCA_001399705.1 Kouleothrix aurantiaca | reverse complement strand
GCCAGCTACCTGGCGCGCACGCTGCCCGGCGCAGGCGCCAGTGTCTATAGCGCGCCCGAAGCCTTTGCCGCGTTTATTCGCGGCGGCGGCAATCTGGGCCTGTATGCGGCCACCAGCGCAGCGCTGCGCGCGGCCCAGCTGAGCAACCGTGCGCGCAGCCTGCTCGACATTGGTGTAGGCGATGGCATGGCGTTGCTGCCCGCATTAACTGATGAAATTGAACAGCTTGATCTTGTAGAGCCGTCGGCGGCGCTGCTGGCCAGCATCTGCCAGCAGCTCGACGCGCATGGGCGGCAGTGTCGCGCTTTCAACGGCACGCTGCAAGACTTTGTGGCGCAAAATACGGGCAGCTGGGATATTGCCGAGGCGACGTTCAGCCTGCAATCGATTGTGCCCGAGGAACGCGCGCCGCTGCTGGCCTGGCTGCGCGCGCACTGCCGCCGCCTGCTCATCGCCGAGTTCGACGTGCCCGATTTTGCCGAGCAATTCGCGCCTGCGCGCGCCACCTACGTGAGCGAGCGCTTTGCGCAGGGTGTAGCGGAATATGCAGACGACGGCGGGCTGGTGGCGCAGGGCTTCCTGATGCCGGTGATGTTTGGCTCCTTCGATCGTACTGCCGCGCGGACAAACTACGAGCAGCCGATGGCGGCCTGGGCCGAGCAGCTTCGTGC
>LJCR01003231.1 GCA_001399705.1 Kouleothrix aurantiaca | reverse complement strand
GAATGTAATCGCCGCGCGCGTGTTTCGCCACGCCACCGTCGTTGAGCTGGCGCGCCATTCGAGCGTGCCCGTTATCAACGCGCTGTGCGACCGCGAGCACCCCTGCCAGGCGCTGGCCGACATGCTGACGCTTCAGGAGCATTTTGGGCGTTTACAGGGCTTGAAGCTGGCCTACATGGGCGATGGCAACAACGTCTGCCATTCGCTCATGCTGCTCGGCGCGACGCTGGGCGTGAATGTCGGCGTGGCATGCCCGCCCGACTACCGGCCCGATCCCGAGATTGTGGCGCTGGCCGAGCGGCGCGCCGCCGAAAGCGACGCCACGATCACAATCAGCTCGTCGCCGGGCGAGATCGCGTCGGGCGCGAATGCGGTCTACACCGACGTCTGGGCCTCGATGGGGCAGGAGCACGAGGCCGCGCGCCGCCGCCCGGTGTTCCAGCCCTACCAGCTTAACAGCGCGCTCATGGCGCAGGCCGAAAGTGGCGCGCTGGTGATGCACTGCCTGCCCGCCCACCGCGGCGAGGAGATCACCGCCGACGTGATTGACGGCCCGCAGTCGGTTGTGTTCGACCAGGCCGAGAATCGCCTGCATGTGCAGAAAGCGCTGATCCTGACCCTGCTCGGCCAGTAATTTCGCGGAAACAAACGCCGCTCCCAGAGTATCTGGG
>LJCR01003233.1 GCA_001399705.1 Kouleothrix aurantiaca | reverse complement strand
AATGAATCAGCTGGCGCATCGCGGCGCAAACTCAGCAGCAGAATCAGGGCGGCAATGCCAGTGCTCGCCGCCGATGCCAGAAACAGCGGGGCGATCAGGGGGCTGTCGCTCCAGAAGGGCTGGTTAGTCGCGTTCAGCAGCGCGCCAGTGTACGACGCGATGAAGAAGCCAACGGCGGTGCCGGCGATCTGAAACAGCGTGCCAATCACGCCGTGGTGCAGCTGGCGCGCAATCCCGCTGAAGCGGCCCAGCCCGAAGCGGCCATCTTCCGCCAGCGTGCCCACGAATGACGCGCCGCTGAACCCGCCGAACAAGAGCAGCGCCCACGCCCCCACCGACATGGGCGACCAGTATTTGAACATCGGCCAGCCGGTGTTTGACTGGATGATCATATGCCAGAAGCGCTCGGGGCGCGTCAGGTCGAGGATGAGCAGAATACCGCACACGGCCACCAGCGGCGCGGCGATATAGAAGGCCAGCTTGGCGATCGGGCGGTCGCGCTCGTGCCCGACGAGGTCGATCAGCGTGCCGATGAAGTAGGCGCCGGCCGCCATGCCGCCCAGGTAGAAGTACATGATAATCCACCAGCCCCACTCGGGGTTTGCGACGATGCGTCCAGGTTCCATATGCTTCTCCTTGGCATTCAGGAGTCAGGATTCAGGAGTCAGAAG
>LJCR01003224.1 GCA_001399705.1 Kouleothrix aurantiaca | reverse complement strand
GAACAGGCCAATGCCCTCGGCGCCATTGTCGGCGGCGGCCTGCGCTTCGTCGGGGCTGCCGATGTTGGCCCACACGCCCAGCGCGCGCCCGTCGGCCAGGCGGCCGGGCTGGTCGCGGAAGACCAGGCGGCGCTGCTCGTCGGCGGCGCGCTCGCCGCTGGCGCGGGCCTGATAGGCGGCGCGGGTTTCGGCGTCGGGCGCGGCGATCAGCAGGGCGCTACCGCCATCCAGAATGATCTCGGTGTCGTCGGCAATGTCGAGCGCGCCCGCGCCGAGCCCGACCACTGCTGGGATGCCGAGCGCCTTGGCCAGAATCGCAGTGTGCCCGGTTGGCCCGCCATAGGCGGTGGCGAAGCCGGCAACCGTGCCGCTGCGCAGCCCGGCAGTTTCAGCCGGCGTCAGGTCGGGCGCAACGATGATCGCGCCGGGCGGCAGGTCGCCCAGGCCGCCGGTGTCGCCATGCAGCGCGCCAAGCAGGGCGTGGCCGAGCGCATCCATATCGGCGGCGCGCTCGCGCATGTAGGGGTCGTCGAGCGCTTCCATGGCGGCGCGCATCTGCCCGGTGGTCGCGCTGATCGCGTCTTCCAGCGGCATGCCTTCTTCCTGCACCAATCGCCCAACTTCCTCGGTCAGAAACGGGTCGTCGAGCAGCAGTGCCTGGGCCTCGAACAT
>LJCR01000324.1 GCA_001399705.1 Kouleothrix aurantiaca | reverse complement strand
ACCACATACGAGCCGGCCAGCGGGTCGGCGGTGGCGGCCACGCCGCTTTCGTAGCCAATGATCTGCTGGGTGCGCAGCGCCAGCGTGGCCGCGTCCTGCGTGGGCAGGCCCAGCGCCTCGTCGAAGCCGTTGGTGTGCAGGCTCTGCGTGCCGCCCAGCACGGCGGCCAGCGCCTCGATGGTGGTGCGAACGACGTTGTTGAGCGGCTGCTGCGCCGTCAGGCTCGCGCCCGAGGTTTGCGTGTGGAAGCGCAGCATCATGCTGGCGTCCTTTTTCGCGCCAAAGCGCTCCTTCATAATGCGCGCCCACATGCGCCGCGCGGCGCGGAACTTCGCCACTTCTTCCAGCAGGTTCGGGTTGCTCACAAAGAAGAACGACAGGCGCGGCGCGAACTCATCCACCGGCAGGCCGGCCCGGATCGCCGCATCGACGTAGGCGATGCCGTCGGAGAGCGTGAAGGCAATTTCCTGCGCGGCAGTCGCGCCAGCCTCGCGGATGTGGTAGCCGCTGATCGAGATCGTGTTCCACTTCGGGATGTGCTGCTGGCAGTAGGCGAAGGTGTCGGTGATCAGGCGCATGCTCGGGCGCGGCGGGTAGATGTAGGTGCCGCGCGCGGCGTATTCCTTCAGAATGTCATTCTGGATGGTGCCGCCCAGCAGGTTCGAGGCGACGCCCTGGCGCTCGGCCACCAGCTCGTAGAGCAGCAGCAGCACGGCGGCCGGCGCGTTGATCGTCATCGAGGTGGTGACTTTGTCGAGCGGGATGCTGTCAAACAGCACAGCCATGTCCTCGAGGCTGTCGATCGCCACGCCAACCTTGCCAACCTCACCTTCGGCGCGCGGGTCGTCGGAATCGAGCCCAAGCTGCGTCGGCAGGTCGAACGCGACCGAGAGGCCGGTCTGGCCCTTTTCCAGCAGGTAGCGGTAGCGCAGGTTGCTTTCGCGCGCCGACGCAAAGCCGGCGTACTGGCGCATGGTCCACAGCCGCCCGCGATACATGGTTGGGTAGACGCCGCGCGTGTACGGGTACTGGCCGGGGTCGGGCGGCGACGCGCCGGCATCCTCGGCGCGGTACACGGGCTTCACTTCGATGCCGGAATCGGTGCGTATCTCGCTCATGCGGGCCTCCTGATCGACATTGTTCCGGGGGAACATTTCCACACGGCGCTGATCATAGCAGAGCCGGCGGACAGCACAGTTACGATTGGGCTTTTGCAGGTGGCGAGGCGGTAACGCAGCGAGTATAGGCCCGGCGGCGGCGCGTGTCAATTGCCAGGATGCGCTACAATCTGGGCGCGCTTTTTAGAATATCGGCAAATTCCGCCAAAACTCGTCGGCGCGGCTGTCGAATTCCACCGCGCCCGCACGACTACCTGGTGAAGCTGGGAAAAAAGAAGCCGCTTGCGCGAGCACCACAAGCTGCGACAAAAACGCGTCGGGCAATCTGTCGAATTCGCTGATGCCCAAGCGACTAGCTGTAAAGAGAACAAAAGGAGCACACGGATGCGGTTCATGATCATCCACAACAGCAACGAAAACAACGAGGCGGGCATTCCGCCAAGCAAGGAAATGATCGCTGGCGTCGGCAAGGTTCTGGGCGAAGCCATCCAGCAGGGCATTTTCCTGGCTGGCGAGGGCGTGCACGCCAGCTCGAAGGGCGCGCGCCTGACGCACGAGAACGGCAAGTTCACCGTCACCGATGGGCCCTTCGCCGAGGCCAAGGAGCTGATTGCCGGCTTTGTGATCGTCGACCTGCCCTCCAGGCAGGACGCGATCGAGTGGGCCAAGCGCTACGCCGAAGTGCTCGGCGACGTCCGGCTCGAAATCCGCCAGGTGGTCGAGGCTGAAGACCTGCCCAATTACTAGCACTGCGCAGCGCGCTGCGCCCCACACAGGAGAAGCATCATGGTCACCACTGCACGCACCACCACAAGCTCGAAAGCGATGAGCTGGGCCGGCTACGCGCTCAGCGGCTTCGCAATCGCCTTTCTGCTCTTCGACTCGATCATCAAAGTGGTGCAGGCCGCGCCCGCCGTCGAATCGAATGTGCAGCTTGGCTACCCGGCCGGCATCGTCGTTGCGCTCGGGCTGGCCGAGCTTGTCTGCCTTGCCGTGTATGTCTTCCCGCGCACCGCCGTGCTTGGCGCGGTGCTGCTCACCGGCTGGTTTGGCGGCGCAATGGCGACGCATGTGCGCGCTGGTTCGCCAACCTTCTCGGTGATCTTCCCCATCCTCGTCGGCCTGATGGTCTGGGGCGGCCTGTTCCTGCGCGATGCGCGTCTGCGCGAGATCTTTCCGTTCCGCCGGTAGCAGCCGGCTCGCGCTACGCGCAGAGAGGAGAACGATATGGCGAAAACAATTGCCGAGAAACTCCAGATCAAGCCGAACACGAGTGTCTGGTTTTCGCACCCCGAGCGGCAGGCGCTGATTGGCCCGCTGCCCACAGGCGCGCAGGTGAGCGATACGCTGGCCGGCGCGGCGCTCGGCATCGTCTTCGGCGACAGCGCCGCCGACTTGCGCACCGTGCTCGACGCCCACCGCAACGATCTCGCCACACCAGGCATTCTGTGGGTTGCCTACCCGAAAGGCAACAAGGCCGACATCAACCGCGACAGCCTGTGGAAGATCGTGGCCGAGTATGGCATGCGCCCGAACTCGCAGATCGCCATCGACGACACATGGTCGGCGCTGCGCTTCCGGGCAAACCGCGAGGGCGAAACGCCGTTCACCATCGGGTAAGCGAAGTATCGCCGCGCTCGCTCTCATCGGAGGCGACGCTGTAAGGGCGAAGCATTTCCGCATGCGATTGGCTTAAAATTGAGATCACATCTTTGCGGAAATGCTTCGCCCCAACCACGCCGACACGCCGACGCCAACGACGCCGACGCCCCAACCACGACGAAACGAAAGGAAGAAACCCTATGGAACACGTCACGTCCAACGACGGCACCACGCTCGCCTACGACAAGCTCGGCAGCGGCCCGGCCGTCATCCTCGTCTGCGGCGGCTCGGTTGATCGCCAGTCGAACGCCGGGCTGGCCGAGGTGCTCGCGCCGCATTTCACCGTCTACAACTACGACCGGCGCGGCCGCGGCGATAGCGGCGACAACGCCGAGTACGCTGTTGCACGCGAGATCGAGGACATCGCGGCAATGGCGGCGGCGGCCGGCGGCACTGCCTTCCTGTATGGCACCTCGTCGGGCGCGGCACTGGCGCTGCATGCCGCCGCCGCGCTGCCCACCACGATCACCAAGCTGGCGCTGTGGGAGTCGCCCTACATCGTGGAAGGCTCGCGCCCCTACCCCGACCCCAACACCGCCCAGATCTTCCGCGATTTCGTAGCGCAGGGCCAGCGCGGCGAGGCCGCCGAATACTTCATGACCCAGGTGGTTGGCCTGCCGCCCGAGTTCGCCGCCTTTGCCCGCACGCAGCCGTGGTGGGCGCAGCAGGAAGCGATCGCGCACACGCTGGCCTACGACGCCGAGGTGATGGGCGATTACCACTTCCCGACCGAGCTGGCCGCCAGCATCACGGTGCCCACGCTTGTGCTGGTCGGCAGCGCAACCTTCCCGTTCCTGCTTGCTACCGCCGAGAAAATGGCTGCGGCCATCCCCGGCGCGGCATACCAGATCCTGCCCGACCAGCAGCACAACGTCGACCCGAATGTGATCGGCCCGGCGCTGGCGGCATTTTTCGAAAGCTAAGCCGAAACGTGCACATGTGCTCCCTCGCGAACGTCTTGTATAGAGGCACTGGCGTTTATCAAGGAGCAAAACAATGAGCGACATGCAGTACAGCATCGCGCCGGTCGGCGTTGTGCGATCGGCGCTGGCGAATCTGGACGACGCGCCGCGCCAGGGCGACGAAGGCGCGCCCGAGGCGTGGCTCGATCTGCGCGCCGAGTTTGCGCCCGCGCTGGCGGGTATCGTCGCTGGCGACGAGCTGATTGTGCTGACCTGGCTGCACCGCGCCGAGCGCGAGATCTTGCAGGTTCACCCGCGCGGCGATCTGAACAAGCCGCTGACAGGCGTGTTCGCAACCCGCTCGCCCGACCGGCCCAACCCGATCGGGATGCATCGCGTGCCGGTGCTGGAAATCGACGGGACGCGGGTACGTGTCGCGCAGCTGGAAGCGATTGACGGCACGCCAATTGTCGACATCAAGCCGGTGCTCGGCGGCATCGACGAGCGCTAAGGAGCAGGAATGAAATTCTACACCATCGTCGAGCTGGGCGGCAAAACCGCCACCGGCATGCGTGTTCCGCCCGAGGTTGTCGAGGCGCTGGGCGCGGGCAAGCGCCCGGCTGTGAGCATCACGCTCAACGGCTACACCTATCGCAGCACCATCGCGCCGATGGGGGGCGTATATATGCTGCCGGTCAGCGCTGAAG
>LJCR01003225.1 GCA_001399705.1 Kouleothrix aurantiaca | reverse complement strand
CTTCGTAGGCCATGGCGTAGCGGTAATCGCCGCCGATGGGCGATGCCGCGATTGCCAGCGCGATCTCGTGCATGGCGCGCGGGTCGATCGCGGGCATGGCCATGTTCTTCACCTGCGGCGCAAAATTCTCGCTGCCGAAGAAGATTTCCTTCATCTCGCCAACGCCCAACGAAAGCACATCGCGCTTTTCCGGGCGCTGGCCCAGGCGCTCAAGCGCCAGCAGCACCGCGTCGTCGTCGCCCCACGGCAGCGTGCCCGAGCGGTTGAGCCCGCGCTGCTGGCATTCCATCATAAAGCCAATCGCCGCGCTGGCCGCCACTGGGTCGAGCCCCATGCGCAGGCAGAGGTCGTTCGCAAAAATCACCGAGTCGATGTTTGCGATGCCGCACCAGCCACCAAAGCCGGCCAGCGCCTCGAGGTTCGGGAAGGCCATTGGCTCGCCGCTGCGCTTGATGTAGCTGCTGCTGCACGGCAGCGGACTCTCGTCGCAGCCGTTCGGCACGCGCTTGCCGCCCTGCCCAAACGCCGCGCGGCCAAGCGCCGCGAGGTGTGGGATGCGACCTTCCTGGCCGTTGCGGCCAGTGAGCGCGCCCCACTCGGCGGCGTGGTCGCTGCAGAACAGGCTGCCGAACTGGCGGATGCCGGCAGCAAGCTCGCTGGCGGCGATGCGCC
>LJCR01003228.1 GCA_001399705.1 Kouleothrix aurantiaca | reverse complement strand
CCGCTGGCGACCTGCACCTGGCCAAGCCAGCGATCGCCCGCCCAGACGTCGAGCGGCACCGGGCCGGGCCGCCCGCTGGTGAGCCGCAGCAGCACTTCGCTGCCGGGCGCGAGCGGATGGGTTAAAGGAAGCTGGACGCGCCCCGAACCACTCAGCCAGCGAAACGTGCCAGCCGGCCCGTCTTCCCCGCCGCTGAAACCGTCGATATAGCCCAGGTCGAGGCCCTGGCTGAGCTGCAAGAAGTTTGTGGCCGGCGGGCGCAGCCAGTTCAACGCCCAGCGCTGAATGTTTTCGCCGGCGCGGTTTTCGGCGCTAGCGAGCGGCGCGCGGGCTGCATCAAGATCGCCGGCATCGCGGGCAAGCGCGCCGCGCACAAGATCGCTGCGGCGCGAGGCACCCGGCGTAAGCTCGGCGCGCGCGTCGGCGCTGCGGCCCGCGGCGGCGAGTGCAAGCGCGAGGCTGGTGTGCGCATCGATGAAATCGGGCTGGGCGGCGAGCGCGGCGCGATACGATTGCTCGGCGGCGGGGTAATCGCCCGCAATGTAGGCGCGGTCGCCCGCAATCCTGGCGCGCTCACGCGCCGCGCCGCGCGCGATGATCTGCGGGTAATCGCGGTAGCTGAGGAAGAGCACCAGGAATGCAAGCGTGAGCAGGGCTTGCAGCGGGTTCGGC
>LJCR01003226.1 GCA_001399705.1 Kouleothrix aurantiaca | reverse complement strand
CTTCCAAATCCTCGATGGTGTCGAGGTCGTACGCCGGAATATGAATCCTTGGCATTGCAGTGAGTGTCCTCTCGTTGAGGCACCGCGCCAGGCACGTGTGCCCCGGATTAATACAGCTTCGTGACGACGGCGGACAAGTGGGCGGGTGGAAAAACACTGGCAGTCATATGGCGTGCTCCTTTCGCTCGGCGCGCAGCGCGCTCAGGTTGAAATCGTTGTATCTTCGTGCGTTCGTGGCTGCGTTACAGCGCGATCTCGGCGGCGGGCGCGACGCTGATGCTGTGCTGGCCCTGGCCGAAACCATCCTCGGCGCCAATGCCCTCAAGCAGCGCGGTGATGTAGTCGCGCGCCTGTTGGGCGTTGATAATATGGTTATCGCTGGTGCTGTGGGCATCGGCGGCCAGCGTGACATCGTAGCCGAGCGCAATCGCGCGCGTACTTGTCATAAATACGCAGGCGTCGCTTTTCAAACCCGCAATCACCAGCCGCGAAATGCCGCGCGCCGCCAGCTCGTCGTGCAGGGATGTCTCGTAGAACGAGTCGGCCCAGGCTTTGCGCAGCACCAGGTCGCCGGCTATGGGCGCGACGGCCGGGTGGATTTCCCAGCCCGGCGTGCCAACGCCTTCGCCGACATCCTTATCCTGCACATACACCACTGGCACTGCGCTGGCC
>LJCR01003227.1 GCA_001399705.1 Kouleothrix aurantiaca | reverse complement strand
GTCGCGGGCGGCCTCGCCGCCAACCTGGGCGACACGGGTTTGCGCGCCGCGCTGGCGGTTGAAATCGCGCTGGCACGGCTCGACCTCCTAGCCGGCAGCGCGAGCTTCCTTCCCGGCCTGCAAGCCCGGCTGGCGCTGGCTGGCGCGGGCGGCGCGCGATTGCAGCTTGGGTTGGGTGGCGCGGGCGCGTCGCTGGCCTCGCTGGGAGTGGCAGTCGACTGGGCACCTGCGGCGGGGCTGCGCGTGCTGCCGTTGCTGCAAGATGCGCGCCTGCATTTACCTGGCGGCGACGCTGTTTTACCCAACCTAATCTTTGACGCGAACGGGCACCTGGCGCTTGATGCCGACGGCTGGCGGGCGACCGAGCGGCTGGCCGGCGCGCTGGCACTCGAAGCGGCGCGGCTCGCCAACCTGCCCTGGCTCACGACGCTGGTCGGCCTGCTCGGCTGGTCGCCGGCCACGCGCAACGCGAACCTTGCGCTCGTCGTCCCCGGCTATGCGCCGCTCAGTTTGGCCGCGCTGGTCGCCAACCCCGAGGCCGCGCGGCGCGACTTCGCCACGACTGTGGCGCGCGATGAGGACGCCCTGCGCACGCTGCTCGGAATCGTGGCCGCCGCGCTGGTGGATGGCGTGCTCTACGGGCGCGCCGACCTGCTGGCAGCCATGCCACCC
>LJCR01003229.1 GCA_001399705.1 Kouleothrix aurantiaca | reverse complement strand
CCACCGGCTCGCCATCGCGCTCAAGGCCCACCAGCACGGCATAAAATGGCACGCCGCGCACAAAGGTCTTGGTGCCGTCGATCGGGTCGAGGATCCAGCGGAAGCTCGCGCCGGGCCGGGTTTCGCCTTCTTCTTCGCCCAGGATGCTATGCGCCGGGTAGCGCGCCTCGATCATCTCGCGCATCATGCGCTCGGCCTGGCGGTCGGCCACGGTTACGGGCGAGTCGTCGGCTTTCGACTCAACGGCAATATCGGTCTGGAAATAGCGCAGCGTCAGCTTGCCGGCCTGCCACGCCATTTCGGCGGCAAAGTCGCGCAGATCGCTGAGAGATTCGAATGCCATGAAAGCTCCTTCAGAACTTAGTCAGCAGTAGGCAGTTGGCAGTTGGCAGTTGGCAGTTTGCATTTGGCAGTTGGCAGTTGGCAGTTGGCAGTTTGCATTTGGCAGTGCAACCTTCAAACGCGCAACCGCCAACCCTTAGCTCCTCCGTGCCTGTGTGTCTCCGTGGTGAAATTCATCCCGCAGTTGCTGGCACCAGCTCCGCAAGCGCCGCAAGCAACACGTCGTTCTGCGCGGGCGTGCCCATGCTCACGCGTATGCAGTCGTCCAGGCCAGGCTTATTGAAATAGCGCACCAGAATGCCGCGCCGGTACAGATCGTTCTTGAGCTGC
>LJCR01003230.1 GCA_001399705.1 Kouleothrix aurantiaca | reverse complement strand
GGCCCGAATGTCGATATCCTGATCGAAGGGCACAATCGCTTCAGCGTGCACACCGCCCTGCAGTTCGCCGACGCCATGGCGCCCTACAATCCGACCTGGTTTGAAGCGCCGGTGCCGCCGCAGCGCCTTTCCGACATGGTTGAGGTGGCGCGGAACAGCCCGGTGCCGGTGGCCTGCGGCGAAGACTATTACTGCGCGCAGCAGTTCGCCGAGCTGCTGGCGCAGAGCGCCGTGCGGATTGTGCAGCTCGAGCCGCAGTACCTGGGCATCACCGCGTCCAAGCAGGTGTGCGGCATGGTCAACGCCGCGAATGGCGTCACCGCGCCGCACAGCGCGCAGGGGCCGATCTGCTCGCTGGTGTGCGCGCACCTCAACACCGCCACGCCAAACTTCTTCATCCACGAGATCTTTGACGAGTTCAACGACGACTGGAGCGCGCGCATCCTGACCAACCCGGTGACCGTGCAGGACGGCTATATCGAGCTGGGCGACGACCGCGTGGGCTGGGGCACCGACCTGAACTACGACGAGATCGCGCAGCACCCGTATAACCCGAACAACTTCCTGCCGCTGTTCCGCGATGGCTGGGAGCGCCGCAAGCCGGTGGTTGGCTAGTATAACCACAGAGACACGGAGGCACGGAGTTTATCTGCATACCGGTTTCTCCGTGTC
>LJCR01003222.1 GCA_001399705.1 Kouleothrix aurantiaca | reverse complement strand
GGCTGCGCTATGTCTACGCGCTGGGCGGCGGGCAGAGGCGGCGCGTGGCGATCGCTGGCGCGCTGGCCGCCGAGCCGCGCGTGCTCATCCTCGACGAGCCGGTGGCCGGGCTCGACCCGCGCGGGCGCGCCGAGCTGGCCACGCTGATCACAAACCTTGCTCGCCGCGACGGGCTCACCGTGGTGCTGGTCGGCAACGCCATCGACGAGCTGGCCGAGCTGGCCGACCGCGCCCTGGTGCTGCACGATGGCCGCGTGGCGATGGAAGGCCCGCTGCGCACGCTCTTGCGCCGCGCCGACGAGCTGCACGCTCTTGGGCTGGAGCTGAGCGAGCCCGCCGAAATCGCGCTGGCCCTGCATTCCGTGCTGCCCGGCCTGCCCTCCGACCTGCTCAGCCTCGACGAGCTGGAACACGCAATGCTGGCGCGGCTGGCAAGCGACGACCGGCCACCGACGAAAGACGAACGACAAGCGACGCTGGATGAACCACAGAGGCACTGAGGCACGGAGAGGTTGCAGGTTGGTATGTTTGTAGGTCGCAAGTTCACATATCACGATGCGCTGCCTACTGCTTCCTGCCAACTGTTTGCTTCGCGCTCTTTGCGCGCTTTGCGGTTCAACCCTCCATCATGCCCAGCGTAACTTGCAACTTGCAACCTGCAAACCTGCAAACC
>LJCR01003223.1 GCA_001399705.1 Kouleothrix aurantiaca | reverse complement strand
TGCGCCGGCAGATCGCCAAACCCAGGCCGCTGCCTGCGTAGGCCCCGCGGCCATGCAGCCGCTGAAATGGCGCAAAGATCCGCTCGCTGTAGCGCGCTTCGAAGCCGATCCCGTTATCGGCGAACGCCAGCTCGCAACACTCGGTCGCGTGCCCGGCTGCCGGCCCATCCGCTTCGGCGGGCGCGGCCAGCAGCAGACGCGCGGTAACACAGATCACAGGTGTTTCGCCCACGCGCCGGAACTTGAGGGCATTGTCGAGCACGTGCCAGAACAGCTTGCGCAGCTGTTCCCCGTCGGCCTCGATCACCGGCAGATCGGCGCTTGTAACACGTGCGCCGCAGTCGCTGATGGCGCCGGCAAGCTCGGCACAGGCGTCGCGCGCGATGCTGGAAAGATCGACGCGCGTAAACGGCCGCGCCTGGGTTGCAACGCGCGACAACACCAGCAGCGCGTCGAGCATGCGCTGCATGCGTTGTGTCGCGGCGCGCATCCGCTGCAGGTAATCGCTGCCATCGCCGGCCAGCGCTTCGCCGTACTGCTTGTCGAGCAGCGCGCCGAAACCTTCCACTTTGCGCAGCGGCTCCTGCAGATCGTGCGACGCACTGTACAAAAACTCCTGAAACTCGCGCGCGCTGCGTTCGGACTGGGCTTGGTGGCGCTGCAAAAGCAGCCC
>LJCR01003220.1 GCA_001399705.1 Kouleothrix aurantiaca | reverse complement strand
CACGCGCTTGAGCAGCGGCTCAACCTGCCGGTGGTGATCGAAAATGATGTCAACACCCTGACGATGGCCGAGCAGTGGTTTGGCGCCGGCGTGGGCGTGAGCGATTTCCTGGTGGTGACGCTCGGGCGCGGCATTGGCATGGGTATGGTGCTGAACGGGCACCTGTACCGCGGCGGCTGCGGCGGCGGCGGCGAGTTCGGCCACCTGACGATGGTGCCAGACGGCCCGCGCTGCGACTGCGGCAAGCGCGGCTGCCTGGAGGCGCTGGTGGCCGAGCCGGCGATTCTGCGGCGCATGCAGAACGCCTTTGAGCGCGAGTTCACGATGGACGAGGCGGTGGCGCTGGCGCGGCACGGCGACACCACCGCGCAGGGCATTTTCGCCGCCGCCGGGCGCACGCTTGGCATGGCGATCGCCGATTTAGTCAATATCTTCAACCCGCCGCTGCTGGTGATTAGCGGCGAAGGCGCGCGCATGCTCGACCTGCTGCAGGAGCCGCTGCAGGAAACCCTGCAGGCACACTGCTTCAACGGCTTCTTCGACGACATGCGCCTGGTGGTGGAGCCCTGGGGAGATGACGCCTGGGCGCGCGGCGCGGCGAGCCTGATGCTCGACGAGCTGTTCCGCCCCGATCTTTACCGCGACGAGAAAACCCGCGCGTCGCTGATTTTAC
>LJCR01003221.1 GCA_001399705.1 Kouleothrix aurantiaca | reverse complement strand
GAGCGCGGCGAACGGCGGTTCTTCCAGCGCCAGCTTGCAGGCGTCGGCCAGCTCGCGCACGGGGCGGCTGAGCGGCACGCGCGCCAGGATGGGCAGGCCGACGGCGCGGGCATACAGGTCGGCGGTGTCGCTGCCGTCGTCGCGGTTCACCACCAGGCCAAGCACGTGGGTGCTGCCGCCCATCGAGCGGAAATACTGCGCGGCCTTGGCGATGTTGTTGGCGGCGTAGAGCGACTGGCGGTCGTGCCCGACGACGATGATCACGTGCTCGGCCAGCGAGCGCGCCAGCGGCGTGGCAAAGCCGCCGCACACCACGTCGCCCAGGAAGTCCATCACGATGTAGTCGAGATCCCACTTGCTCATGCCCAGCCCTTCGAGCGTCTTGAAGCCCGAGGAGATGCCCTGGCCGCCGCAGCCGCGCCCAACTTCCGGCCCGCCCAGCTCGCAGCCGAAGATCGGCACGCCCGGCCGCAGGTCGTTGCGGAAGATCACGTCGCCCACCGCAAGCTGGTCTTCCTTGCCGGCTTCTTTGAACAGCCGCCACTGCTCGCCGAGCGTCGGCAGCGAGTAGCCGCCAAAAATGGTGTTGCACGAGTCGTGCTTGGGGTCGCAGCCGAGCTGCATCACCCGGAAGCCGTCGAAGGTCAGGCGCGCCGTCAGGTTCGAGGTGAAG
>LJCR01000322.1 GCA_001399705.1 Kouleothrix aurantiaca | reverse complement strand
GACGTGGTGGCTGGCGATAAGGTCGGCGGCGACAAGGTGATGGGTGACAAGCTGATTATTGAGACTGGCGGGGGTGATTACGCCAAAGGGAACATCGACAAGCGGCAAGGCACTTTCATCGACAACCAGATTATTCAGCCGGCCCTCTCCCAGGCCCTTCACCAGCTCCGCGCACCGGTTGGCGATTTTGTGGGGCGCGAGCAGAAGATTGAGCAGATTACACAGGCGCTCAGCCAGGCGGCCAGTAGCGGCGCGGCGGCGGCAATTAGCGGCGTGCGCGGAATGGGAGGCATCGGTAAGACAGAACTGGCCTATGTGGTGGGAAATCGACTCAAGGATAGTTTTCCTGATGCGCAGCTTTTCATTGAGTTGCGCGGGGCTAGTAGCAGTCCACTCTCGCCCGAAGCTGCGCTTCAGCAAGTAATACGTTCGTTCGAGCGTGAAGCCAAGCTGCCAGATGACCTCTCGCAACTCAAAGGCATCTATAGCTCGGTGCTGGCCGGCAAGAGAGTACTCATTCTAGCTGACGACGCCAAGGATGATGCACAAATCCGACCTTTGTTGCCACCAGCAGGGTGTGCGCTGCTGGTGACGAGTCGTACTCGGTTCAGTCTGCCGGGTATGACTCCCTTCGACCTAGAAACGCTACCAAAGGATGATGCTCAGAAGCTACTGCTGAAGATTTGTCCCCGCATCGGGGAACACGCTGAAAAGCTGGCGAAACTCTGCGGATACCTGCCGCTGGCACTGCGAGTAAGTGCGAGTTTGCTTGCTAACAGCGGGCGCAAGGTGGCACGCTACCTTGACCAATTGGGGGCCGAACGGCTCAAACATCTGAGCGACCCAGACAACCCTAATGACCCTGTCGCTAGCGTTGAGGCGTCACTACACTTGAGTTATCGCTCACTAGAACAAGCAGCACAGCAGGCGCTTTCTCAACTCAGTGTCTTTCCAATGACCTTTGATCTCGCAGCAGCGGTTGCTGTTTTGAAAGTATCGAGTGATATAGAAGGGATACTTGAGTTACTCGAAAGACGCTGTCTGCTCCAACAAGATATTGTCACCCAGCGCCTAAGCCTGCACGACCTCGTGCGTGCGTTCGCAGTAATGCGGCTTGCAAATCGCGATGCAGTGCAGGTACGCCACGCACAATATTATGCGCGAGTTGCAATGTATGTAGAAGACAGCTTATTTCTAAAAAACAAGGCTCTTGAAGGACTAAAACTATTCGACCTAGAGCGAGAAAATATAGATACCGGCTGGGCTTGGGCGCATAGTAAATCTGGAACGCTTGCAGGTGATAGTTTGCTTTATATTTATTCCAATGCCACAACACACATTGGTAGCATTCGATATGATGCAAAAACTGAGCGACTTCCTCAACTGGATGCCGCATTAGCTGCTTCAAGACGTATAGGTAACGACTACCTCATTATGATAACACTCGGAAATCTTGGTGCGACACACCGCTACTTGGGAAATTTTGAAAACGCCGCCTACTATTACGGACAAACTCTCAAAATAGCACGCCAATTAAATAACGTTGACAACGTTGCCCGAGCGCTTAGTGGTATAGCAACCGCTTGTATTGGTATAAATCTCCTAGATGAGGCTATTGATTTATATGAGCAACGACTAAAAATTGCACTGGTTAGAAACGATAAGTATGCAGAAAGTGTTACTCTTATGAATTTAAGTGGGATACACATAAAGAAGGGTGATTATAGTAAGGCGACCATCTATTGTGAGAAAAGCCTTATTATTATGCGAATGCTTGGGTATAAACATATTGAAGGCAGGATTATTGGTAACTTAGCGACTATCAACTTGCGACTCGGTAACACCCAGGCGGCTATAGATTACTATAAACAAGCACTGGCTATTATGCAGGCAATTGGTGACCGAGATGGAGAAACTACTGTTACCAAAGACCTTGGACTAGCTGTAGAAATGAGAGACAACGCTTCCGACACTCGCGAAATCTGACGCAGCGAAGAAATAGCCTCATTCAGCTTTTATCTGTCTAGGTTTCCCAACAAATTGGGGCAATACTTTATGAGACCGCTCATCGTGAGCGGTTTTTCTATGCCAAGGAGTCTGTATGACCTTTACCACTGAATACACTGGCCGCCGAGGTCGGCCGCGCCGCGTTGCACAGCTCGACGGCTGGAGCATCACGCCCCGCGCAGCCGAGCTGCTGGAGGCGCTCCGCCTGGAGGTGACCACCCGAACCGAGAGCAACGCGCAGCTCGCGGCCCGCCTCCGTGTGCCGGCCCGCTCCATCGTGCGGGCGCTCGGCGAACTGGAGGACGCCGGCCTGGTGACCCGCCTGTATGACAAGCTCGGCCGCCAGGTCGTGCCGGCGCAGGAGGGCTAAGCGATGAACACAACTACATCCGCGTGGGGCCGCCTCGAACCGCCACGAGCGCGCCGCATCCACATCACACTCACCTCGACCGAGCACGAAATCAACCGCATCCTCACCTATGGGTACGGCGCTGAAGTGACCGTCGAATGCTACGAACTGGCTGAGGAAGCCCGCGAGTACAGAGGGAGCCTCGGGCCGAAAGTGCGCCCGGCGCAGTACCGCCTGGTCTGTGTTGCCGCATTCCCGGCACACGCACAAAGCGAGAACGCAGCGGAGGCGCTGTGCGGTTTTGTGCGCGGTCTTGGCGGAACGGCTGAAGAAGACTAATGTGCAGAAATCTGCACAGTGAGGTGCCGCGCATCGTGCGGGCACGATACAAGGAGACCATCGTGAACAAGTATCAACAGGAAGCGGAGCGCCAGCGGAAGGCGCGCATCGCCGAAAACAAGGCACTCGCCGAGGATATGTTCAACCCATCGCGGGTGCGCGGTGTGACGCCGAGACCAGCGAGCCAGGGTGGCCGCCAACTGGCGGGTGTGGCGGTCTCGGAGCTGGCCTACCAGCTTCACAGCCTCCTCGTCGGGCGGGGCGACACACACGAGGACAGCGACGCAGCGCTGGCGTCCGAGCTGAACCGCCACCGGATGAGCAACTGCCAGCTCGACACCGAGGCCATCGTGGCGGCCTTGGAGGAGCTAACCACTGCCGAATTGGTCACCGTCGAAGTACAGGCTGACCAGCGCGTGCTGAACCCGCTCACGCCGCGCTATCTGCTGGGCTGACAACGAGCTGAATGTATCCGTTTCGGGGCGGCCTCTTCGACGGGGCCGCCTTTTTTGTTGCCATCAAGGAGAAGGAGAAGTTCGTGATAGACGAATACGCAGCAAACTGCTGCTCCATCTGCGGGTGCTCAGTGTCAGGGAGTGTGCGCGGCATCCCGCGCTACTTCTGCGCGGAGGACTACAAGGCGTTCGAGGAGGACATCATCGGGAAGGCCCCGTGGGTGACGTTCCTGCGCCTTCAGGAGAGTCGTCGGCGGAAGCGGCGCACCCGCAGAATTGATGGTGGGGTGCCGGCACCCCTGAGCTACGAACAGATGGTTGCGTTGGGCCGCCTGTAGCCGCAACGCTGCCGCAACACTGCCGCAACGAGGCTGGCTCAGCGTACCCTGCCGAGCCGGCCCCTGCTGTGGTATCCCAAAAGAGATGACCCCTTTGAGCAATTCCCCCGTTGCACCTCGTTTAACGCAACACCCCACCGCGTTGCGCCTCGGTACCGACAGGGGCCGCAACACCCGTTTAGCGCTTTGTGACGGCCTAAAGTGGTTTGCCGCAATAAGATATTTTGGAAAATTGCCGGCGACCTGCTCCCGCTCGCGTCAAATTGACCACCGCAGAGGGGTATACCCCATCCTGATGCGGTAAACCGCTCATTGAAGGATAATTTCTTCTTACACGGTTTCGCGTTCGCATAATGCACCTTATGCGGTAGTTCGCACGAAATTCCCGATGCTGAAGCCCCTTGCTTGTGGTGGTTTGCTGTGTGGCGTGGCCTCGCGTGGTGTTGCGGTATTTGGGAATTGGGCGGAGAGATTTTCGCTTGGGGACCGCTTCACTGCCGCCACGAGTGGCATCACGTCGCGTGGGGGCACTCCATCAAGCAGGTCGTCGCGGAGTGGTCATCTCGGGGCAGTGGTGTGGCGTGGCGGGGTCGCGTCACGGAGCGTGTCGCTGTCTGGAGGAGTCCGCTGGAGCGTGAAACAACAAGAGCGCGGAAGCCAGCCTATGTGGGAGGTGCCCAGGCCGACGTTCCGCGCTGTTGTTGCGAGAGAAGGGAAGGAAAAGAACAACGCCGAGAAAGGAGTAGAGGCTCGGCGTCTACAATGTATTGCCCCGCGCACCTTGGAAACAGCTCCACAAACAGAAATCAATTTGGCTCCCTGTTCGCTGTGCAGATTTCTGCACTCCTTGTGCGGATTTCTGCACTTCGTAGCCGGCACCAAGACCTTTGCGGAACGCTGAAA
>LJCR01003216.1 GCA_001399705.1 Kouleothrix aurantiaca | reverse complement strand
ATTACAAAGCGCTGTCATTGGGCAGGAACAAGGGCGATCTCAAATACTTTCGGCCAGTATTTGCCGGTGACGAACAGGCGCTTGCCGGCCGCGTCGTAGGCAATACCGTTGAGCACATCCACCGGCTGCGCGCGGTCGGCCGCGCTAAGCAGGCCGCTCAGGTCGATCCAGGCCGTCACCGCGCCGCTGGCCGGGTCGATCCGCGCAATGCGGTCGGTTTGCCACACATTGGCGAGAATCGCGCCGTCGACGTACTCCAGCTCGTTGAGCTTCGCCACCGCCCCATTATCATCGTAGACATCAACATGGGCAGTTTCCTGCAGCGTGGCCGGGTCGCGCCAGCGCAGCGTCGGCGTGCCGTCGCTCATAATCAGCTGCTGGCCGTCGGTAGTCATTCCCCAGCCTTCGCCGGCGTAGCTGAACGTGCGCAGAAGCTGGAAGCTCCCTTTGTCGTAGAGCATGCCGGTGCCGTTCTGCCAGGTGAGCTGGTAGATCATCCCGCCAAGCACGGTGATCCCCTCGCCAAAGGCTTGCTCGGGCAGGGCACAGCGCTGCTGAACCGCGCCGCTGGCCAGATCGACGCGCCGCAGCTCGGAATGCCCGTTCAGGCCAGTGCCTTCGTAGAGCTGACCGTCGACATATTGCAGCCCCTCGGTGAAGGCGCTGGGGTCGTG
>LJCR01003217.1 GCA_001399705.1 Kouleothrix aurantiaca | reverse complement strand
GCGACGAGCGCACCATTGCCGATCGCGATCATCGTCGCCTGGGCGGCATTTCCTAGGGCGCGGCCTGGGCGCTTCTGCTGGCGGCGCGCTTCCCCGAGCTGTGGAGCGCAGTCGGCGCGCACAGCCCGGCAATCGGCTCGTTCAACGGCATCGCGCCCGACACGGCGGCGCTGGCGCGCGGCCATGTGCGCGCCTACCTCGACGTTGGCGACCACGACGGCTTGCGCAAGCCCACCGAGACCTTCGCCAGCCAGCTTCAGCAGGCCGGCGCCGACTACGAGCTGCACATCTTCGCTGGCCGCCACACCGACGCCTACTGGCGCGCGCACCTGGCCGATTATCTCCACTTCTACACTGCTGGATGGTGAGAAGAAAGCGAGCACATGCTATGATCAAGCATTCGCCATATGCCCCGCCAGTGCCCACGCGCCCACCCCACCGGCACCCGTGGCTGCGCTCACTCGCGGTTGTGCTTGTGCTCATTGGCGGGCTGGCCGGCGCGGCGCTCTACGCCCGGCCCGAGCTGGTGCCGCAGGCCGTCGATCTGGCGCGTGCCGCGTTTGGTGCGCAAGCCGTCGCGCAGATCGAGTCGTGGGCGTTTCAGGCGCAAGACAGCGTGCGGCAGGCGCGCTACCACGCCACCGGCAACGCGCCGGCTATCAACTGGGCCGCGC
>LJCR01003219.1 GCA_001399705.1 Kouleothrix aurantiaca | reverse complement strand
GGAATGGGTAGGGAATGGCGAAAGAGTATTCTTCCAAACGAGCGGGCTGGGCACCAGTGCCGCAACTGCGCCTGGTGGCCGTGCCAGCGTTCAGGCGCTGGCAGGGGCTGGCGTTTGAGTGGCGGGTGGCGCTCAGCCGCATGCTGCTGCTGGCGGCGGTGCTGCTGGGCGCAGTGCTGCGCCTGTGGGCGCTGAACCGGCTGGGCTACAACAGCGACGAGGCTGTGTACGCCGGCCAGGGCGCGTCGATCGCGGCCGATGCCACGCTGAAAGATATCTTCCCGATCTTTCGCGCCCACCCGCTCCTGTTCCAGTTTCTGCTGGCGATCACCTTTCGCTTCTTTGGCGTGAACGACCTGCTGGGCCGCCTGCTGTCGGTTGCTTTTGGGCTGCTGACGATTGTGCTGGTGTTTTACCTCGGGCAGCAGCTGTATGGCCGCAAGGTTGGGCTGCTGGCGGCCTTTCTGCTGGCGGCCATGCCCTACCACGTGATTGTGACGCGCCAGGTGCTGCTGGATGGCCCGATGGTGCTGTTCGCCACGCTCACGCTCTACCTGCTGGCGCGCTTCGGCACCACCCAGCATCCCTTCTGGCTGTACGCGGTTGGCGCGGGCATGGGCCTGACCTTCCTGACCAAAGAAACCGGGCTGGTGCTGATGGGCGCGATCTACGCC
>LJCR01003218.1 GCA_001399705.1 Kouleothrix aurantiaca | reverse complement strand
TTGGCTGCCAGCCAATCAAGCAGCGTATGAATATCGCCCTCGGCCGGCGTGTTGCCAAGCGTTTCAAGCGTGTCGCCAAAGTACAGTGCCACCCCGCCCGCATCGAACAGATCGAGCAGGGTTGTCGGGCCGTGCATCAATCCAACGCGCCAGCTCTCGGCCTGTGCCATTTGCTGCACCAGCTGCGCGCCAATATCTTTCAGCTGAAGCTCGTAGCCGTGGAAATCGCCATCTTCCTTCGCGCCAAGCTGGAGCGACACCGTCTGCGCCAGGAATTCGCAGGCGGCACGCAGCTCGAAGGGTATGAATTTCGCCGCATAGTGGTGGCAGGCGATCAAGCCCCACAGCTCACCGTCGCGCACCAGCGAGATCGACATCGACGCGCCCACGCCCATGTTCGAAAGATACTCGACATGAATGGGCGACACGCTGCGCAAGACCGCGTAGCTCAGGTCGAGCGGCGCGCCAGTACCCGGCGTCAGCGTTGGCACAATATCGGCCGGCGTGTAGTGAATATCGGGGATCAGGCGCAGCCAGTTGCGCAGGTACAGTGCGCGGGCCTGCTTGGGAATATCGGATGCGGGGTAGTGTAAGCCCAGAAACGCCTCGTGCCCTGCGGTGACGGCTTCGGCGATCACGGTGCCGTAGCCGCCTTCATCAAAACGATACACCAT
>LJCR01003215.1 GCA_001399705.1 Kouleothrix aurantiaca | reverse complement strand
GCTGGCGCGAGGGTTTCAACCACCACCACCGGCAGCTTCTCGCTGCGCCGCATCGAGGGAAGAATGGCAATAGCCAGCGCCCGCGCGCAGGCGGTGGTGAGCGCAAAGCTGATCAGGCCTGCCAGCAGCGCGGGAGTCAGGTAGCCCGGCCCGCTCGTTTCCCACCAGCGGTCGATCGGGCCGCCGCGCGAGAATGCCAGCGCCGAGCCGAGAAAGCTGCACACCAGCACCAGCCCAAGCAGCGCAAGGCCCAGCGTTTGCAGCACAAGTGTGGTGCCGCGCGGCGCAATGATCGGCAGGATGCCCTCGTAGTACAGCACGCCCACCCCGATACACAGCAGCAGCAGCGCGCTGTATACCAGCATGTATGCGCTCGCCGGGCTGAGCCCGCGCCCAAGCAAAACATCCGCCAGCATAAAGGCAACGTTGAGCTGGCGCGGCTCGCGCCACACCTCTGCCACCGACGCGGCGGCCGCCCACGTCGCGCCCAGTGCCGTCGCGCCGGCAAAGCTCGCCAGCACAATCGCGCCCCAGGTGCGGCGGCGCGACGGCGCGACGGTGTATTCGGCGTGCCCGCGGTAGCAGAACCAGGCCAGCAGCAGCGGCAGGCCCAGCGCCAGCAGCAGCAGCCACACCAGCCGCAGCTCGATCGCCGGCATGTGGACGTAGCGCACC
>LJCR01003214.1 GCA_001399705.1 Kouleothrix aurantiaca | reverse complement strand
CTGGTGCATCTGGTCGAGAAATGGCTTGCGCAAGCGGAAGTTGATGCCGTGGCTGTTGAACACCAGCAGCGTCTGCTCGGGCGCGCAGTCGTCGCAGTCGATCGGGTAGCAGGTGCAGATCGCCATTTTGGGCGTGCGTGTCACCGGCTCGAAATAGCGCGAGAGCACCAGCTGCGTGTCGGTCGAGCGCACGCTGGAAACCGTGCACACACCCGTCGGCGAGCTCTGGCTGGGGCGCGTGTAGAAGCTGATCGCCAGGCCGGCGTCGCGCTCGGCGAACAGCGAACCGTGCGCCGATTCGAGCAGTGGGTCGTGCCGGAATTCCTGCAGCAGAATCAGGTCGGCGTTGCTGCCGTGCTCGGCAAGCACATCGTAGTAGCGCTCGCGCTTGCCTTTGTAGGTGTTCCAGACGACCACATTCAGCGGCTCACCCTTGGAGAAATACGGGCGTCGCGCATTTGCGGCAATCGAGAGGTAGGCGGACTCGGCTTTTGGCTGTTCGGGCCGGAATCGGTAGGTAAAGTTGGAGATGTGTTGATTCACTACTACGCTCGCCATAAATGCGCGGCGCATACGCGGCCAAATCGCCGCTCGCGCCGCACTGGTACGTACGCTGTGGCCTGGTGTGCAGTATTTGTGCCACCGGCTTCTGAAAGAATGATACCACTATTCAGG
>LJCR01003208.1 GCA_001399705.1 Kouleothrix aurantiaca | reverse complement strand
GGCAAAGGCCGTCGGCGGCAGCTCGTGAATCGCGATCAGGTCAGCGGGCGAAAGGTAGTTCATTCCAGGTTTGCCAGGTTTGAATGGTGAGTTTTGAATGGTGAATGAAGGTAGTCGAGGCTCAAAATTGAGCACTCACCACTCAAAACTACTATGTAAGGTTCATCAGCGCATCGCGGTACTGCGCCAGCGTTACCTGCGCGCGGGCCAGCAGCTCAGGCGCGACATCGGGCAGCGGGCGCAGCAAGACGCGCTGGTCATCCAGCCGTTCCACAGTAAAAATAACGGCGGGTTGCAGCGCAAGCCAGGTACGAATGGCTTCCGGCAACTCCGCCGTCGGTATCTCAATATCATGCATGGTACAAACCTGTGTTCGGTCGCTCCGGGCGATGCAGCAGCGCTACGGTACGATGCAGCGCGCCCCGACCTCAGGGCAACAGGCGGTACTATACCGCGCTTTGGGGGCGGTGTCAACGGCGATAGACGCGCCGCAGCACCGCGTCGGTGAGCGCGGGCAGGGCTTGCGCCAGCCACACTGGCAGGGCATAGTAGCCCGGCACAAACACCTCGCGGCGCGGCCGGGTGATCGCGCGGGCGACGGCACGCGCCACCACCTCGGGGCCGGGCATCGGGAAGCGCGTACCGGCGGTCATGCTGGTGCGCACAACGCCGGGCG
>LJCR01003211.1 GCA_001399705.1 Kouleothrix aurantiaca | reverse complement strand
ACCTGGTACGAGCCATTCACCGAGCAGGACGACATCGACGCCGCCGTGCACTGGGTGCTGCGCCGGCCCGGCATCTTCCTCAACACCCCCGGCGATATTCACCTGCTGCCCAAAGTGCTCGACGCCGCCAGCCGCTTCGTGCCCGGCCCGCAGAGCGAGCTCGACCCGGTGATGGAAGCGCTTTCGCCCGAGCCACTGTTTACATAAGCGCTGGGGAACCGCAACCACGAAGGCACGAAGACACGAAGTTTCAAGGCTGACGAGCATAGCTGCGCACTCTGCGCGTGGCTACCTGTAGCGAGCTGAGCCGCAGAGCACACAGAGAGCACTGAGCACGCAATCAAATCTCAGTGCTCTGTGTGCTCTGCGGCAAATATTTCCGCGCCTTTCTTCCCCACCCTGCCCAGGAACTGACTCCCAATCGCTCCACGCCAGACGCCCCAAACCGCCGCCGCGCGCCGTAGGATGGGCACGTGATCTGCGGCGCATGTCACAGTCTGTTCATTCCGCAAACTACTACCCGCCCACGAGCGTTCTGATCTCCAGGGACGTGGTTTGTTGTGATGGAAAAGGAGCGTGATCCTATGCTTCACCGTCTGCTCGTTGTGTTCTGTGCCCTGCTGTTTGTGTCGCTGGCCGCCTTGCCCGGGGTGCCCGCCGCGCGTGGCGCAGGCAT
>LJCR01003209.1 GCA_001399705.1 Kouleothrix aurantiaca | reverse complement strand
CACACAGAGAACTATAACCACACGTAACATTGTCAACGACTACGGCCGCAGCATGCCCGCCGATGGCAAGCCGGCCTACTTCCGCCTGCACCGCTACCGCTTCCAGAAGCTGCTGGCTGCGCTGCCGCCCGCGCCTGCGCGCGTGCTCGAGATCGGCACCACGCCCGGCCAGTCCACCGAAATTCTGCGCCGCGCCGGCTACGACGTCGCCGGGGTCGATCTGTTCCCCGAGCAGCGCGCCGACCTGTGGCAGCGCCTGGGTGTCGAGGTGCGCTTCTGCAACATCGACCAGGAGCCGCTGCCCTACGCCGACGGCTCGTTCGACGCGGTGGTGTTTTCCGAGGTGATCGAGCATCTGGTGGCCTCGCCACTGCCCGCGCTGCGCGAAATGGCACGCGTGCTGCGCCCGGGCGGCCGGCTGGTCATCACCACGCCCAACCAGCACTACATCAAAAGCCGCCTGAAAACGCTGTTCGACGTGGTGCTTGGCCGCCCGTTCGAGCCCTTCAAGGAGTTCGAGCGCGCCATGCAGCTCGACGGCCCGCAGCGCTACTACAACCACAGCCGCCTCTACACCCTGCAAGAGCTGAGCTGGCTGGTTGCGCACAGTGGCCTGGAGGTCGCGCTGGCCCGCCACGCCGACGCCTGGGAGCAGGTGGGTGTCGAGGCGGGGCGC
>LJCR01003213.1 GCA_001399705.1 Kouleothrix aurantiaca | reverse complement strand
GCGGCGGCTGGGCGCGGCGCAGGGGCGAGGCAAATGCCGCGTCGCGCAGCAGCCGCGTCCAGCGGCCATGCAGCGTTTCGAAATGGCCGAACAGCTGCGGGCGCAGCTCGGGGTGGCGCTGGCCGATCTGGATGTCGGCCACGCCCTCCATGCGGATGCGCTGCAGCCACTTCTCCAGGTCGGTATAGTCGTGGTGAAAGCCCAGCGCAGCTGGCTCGAACACAAAGCGCGCGCCAGCCTTGATCAATCGCACGCCCAGCTCGTAGTCTTCCAGCCGCCCGGTGATCGTCTCGTCGAAGCCTTCGAGCTGGCGGAAGAGCGCGGCGGGCATGGAGACGTTGCCACTAAAGAAATCACGATAGGTGAAGCGGTGGCCGTTGCGCCCAATCTCGCGGTAGGTGTCTTCCCACCAGCGGCGCGCATCGCGCTGGAACCAGCTCGCACGTGGCGGCACCATGGGCTTGGAGTAGCCCAGCACCACGTTTGTATCGCGCTGCGCCTGCACGTGCGCACGCACCAGGTCGCGGTCGGGGATGACGTCGTCGTCAAGAAACAGCAGCGTCGGGGCGGTGGCGTGCTGCGCGCCATAGTTGCGCGTGCGCGCCGCGCTGCGGGCGCTGTGCGCCAGCACCAGCAGGCGAAACGGCGCGGCCGGCCCGTAGGCGCGCACCTGCTC
>LJCR01000321.1 GCA_001399705.1 Kouleothrix aurantiaca | reverse complement strand
CGAAGTTGCTGGCGATGGTGGTGCAGCATTGGGCGTTGATCCTGGGCTGCTGGCAGTACCCGGAGCGCAGTCTGGTCAAGGCGGCGCAGGTGGTGCGCGAGCACGCGGCGGACTTGGCGAGCGCACGCGGGCAGTGTGAGCGGCTCAGCGAGGTGCTGACAAGCATCCAGCAGGTTTTGCGGCGCACCGCTCGTATGAATAGTCGAAAAACGCATCCGAACACGTATCAACGCTTGCTCGCTTTGGCAGCCGACCCGCTACAAGCTTGATGCACATGGGTGCAGGGTGCCGGCGCACCCTGCGGCCTTGCGGCCAGAGCAAACTGGATTGAAGCTGGTAATGCTCTAAATCAGCGCCGAGTGCAGGGGCTGCGGCCCTGTGGCCCGAGCAAAGAGCGTTGAAGCCAGTAGTGATCTAAATCAGCTACAACCAATCATGCAAACCAACCCAAGGACACGATTTGTGACCACAATCCTGATCCTGGCCGTCGGCGCGACGGTGGGCGCGTCAGCGCGCTACTACGGCAGCCTGTGGGCCGTGCAGCAGTTCGGCCCGAGCTTCCCCTACGGCACACTGCTGATCAACGTCATCGGGAGTTTTGTGCTGGGCTGCTTTCTCACCCTGGCCGCCGCGCGGCCGGCGATTGGCCCCGAGGCGCGCCTGCTGGTGGCGACGGGCTTCTGCGGCAGCTTTACCACCTTCTCGACCTTTAGCGTCGAGGCGTACACGCTGCTGCTGGGCGGGCGCTACCTGTCTGGCGCGCTGTACCTGTTCGGCAGCATGGCGCTGGGCCTGCTCGCCGTGGTGCTTGGGGTCGCGCTGGCCCGCGCGCTGGTGTAGCGCAGTCAAAGGAGAGAAACGTGAGCGACGCGGCAATAACTCTTACCATCAACGGGCAGAGCGTGGCGGTGCCGCCGGGCACAACTATTTTGGCGGCGGCGAAAAGCGCCGGCATCGACATTCCCACGATCTGCTACCACCCGAACCTCACGCCCAACGCCGTCTGCCGGCTCTGCACGGTTGAGGTGCAGGGCGCGCGCGTGCTGCAGCCCGCCTGTGTGGTGCCGGTCGCGCCCAATATGGTGGTGAACACCGAGAGCGAGCGCGTCAGCACCGCGCGCCGCGTGATTCTGGAGCTGCTGGCCTCCACCGTGGATCTGCACGAAGCGCCCGAAATTCAGGGCCAGATCGCGCAGTTCGGTGCCGACGCGGCGCGCTTCGCGGGCGGCAAGCAGCGCGACATCCCGCTGTACGACGACAACCCCTTCTATATTCGCGACTACTCGCAGTGCGTGATGTGCTGGCGCTGCATCCAGGTCTGCGCCGACGACGTGCAGTTCACCTACGCGCTCACTTGGGGCGGGCGCGGCATCGGCAGCCACGTCGGCACGGCCTTTGGCGAAGACATGCCCGACACCTCGTGCGTGTTCTGCGGGAACTGCGTAGGCGTCTGCCCAACCGGCGCGCTCAAAGGCAAGGTCGAGTTCGAACGAGAGCATTCCGATAGTTAATCCACAGATTTCGCAGATTTCGCAGATTATGTACTTTATCTGTGTAATCTGTGTAATCTGTGGATGAAGAGGTAGTGATATGCAGGCTGATCGCAGCGTTCGCACCACCTGCGCCTACTGCGGCGTAGGCTGCCAGCTCACGCTCAATGTGAAAGACGACCGTATCATTCGCATCGAGGCACCATTCGACGCCGCGCCCAACTATGGCCGCCTGTGCGTCAAGGGGCGCTTTGGCGCCGACTATGTACACAGCCCGCGCCGCCTCGTCGCGCCGCTCATTCGCCGCGTGCCGCAAACGCCTGGCCAGCGCACTGCCGCCACTTCGTCCGACGACTGGCGCGAGGCGACCTGGGACGAAGCACTCGACCTGATTGCGCGGCGGATGGCCGAAATTCGCTGGAAGTATGGCCCCGGCGCGATCACCATGAATGCATGCGCCAAAGCCACCAACGAAGACAACTACCTGCTGCAAAAATACCTGCGCGCGATCATCGGCACCAACAACATCGACCACTGCACGCGCCTGTGCCATGCGGCGTCGGTCGTCGGTCTGCAGATGGCGATTGGCTCCAGCGCGATGAGCAACGCGATTGCCGAGATGAAAGACCTGGAGTGTTTCATTATCACCGGCTCGAACACCGCCGAGAACCACCCGGTGATCGCCACCTTCCTCAAGCAGGCCGTGCGCAAAAACCGCGCCCAACTCATTGTGATCGACCCGCGCCAGACCGAGATGACGCGCTTTGCGACGCTGTGGCTGCGCCAGAAGCCCGGCAGCGATGTGGCTCTGTTCAGCGCAATGGCGCATGTGATTGTCGAGGAAGGGTTGTACGACCAGGAATTTGTTGCCGAGCGCACCGAGGGCTTTGCGGAGTATATCGGCAGTCTGGAAGAAGCGACGCCCGAGTGGGCCGCGCCGATCACCGGCGTGCCAGCCGCCGACATTCGCGCAGCGGCGCGCATGTACGCTCGCGCCGGCCGGGCCGCAATCTACTGGGGCATGGGCATCAGCCAGAGCAGCCACGGCACCGACAACGCGCTCAGCCTGATCAACCTCGCGCTGCTGTGCGGGCATATGGGCGCGCCCGGCACTGGTCTCAACCCGCTGCGCGGCCAGAACAACGTGCAGGGCTGCTCGGATGTCGGCGGCATTCCGGCCTTCTACACCACCTACCAGCCCGTCACCGATGCCGACGTGCGCGCCAGCTTCGAGCGCGCCTGGCACGTGCCGCTGCCCGACAAGCCCGGCCTGACGACAACCGAGATGGTCGATGGCGTGCTGACCGGCGAGGTCAGGGCGTGGTATGTGATGGGCGAAAACCCGCTGATGAGCGAGCCGCACCTGAACCATGCGCGCCACGCCGTCGAGCAGCTTGAGTTTTTTGTGGCGCAGGATATTTTCATGAACGAAACGGGCGTCTACGCCGACGTGATCCTGCCTGCCGCCGCCTTTGCCGAGAAAGATGGCACCTTTATCAACTCCGACCGGCGCGTGCAGCGCGTGCGTGCGGCCGTGCCATCGCCCGGCGCGGCCCGCCCCGACTGGAAGATCGTTTCGGATCTTGCGCGCCGCACGGTGCGCCTGATCGCGGATGGCGCGGCGGCACACGCGGGCGGGGCCACTGGCGCGCTCGACGCGGCCATTGCCGCCAGCGAAGAAACGCTGCTGCGCGAATGGAGCTACGCGCACGCCAACGACGTGTGGGACGAAATTCGCAGCGTCACGCCCGAGTTCTACGGCATTAGCTACGAGCGGCTGGAGCGCGAAGGCGGCCTGCACTGGCCCTGCTCCACGCTCGATCACCCCGGCAGCCCGTTTTTGTTCAGCGAAGATTTCCCGCGCGGCCGGGCACTTTTCATCAGCGCGACTTATAGCGAAACCAGCGAGCCGACCGACGACGAATTTCCGCTCACGCTCAACACCGGGCGCGTGCTCTACCACTGGCATGGCGGCACGATGACCCGCGCCTCGTCGCTGACGCAAATCTGGCCCGAGTGCACGGTCGAAATGCACCCGCGCGACGCCGCGCACTACGGGCTGGCGACTGGCGACTGACTGGCGGTTTCGAGCCGGCGCGGCGAAATCACTGCGCGCCTGCTGGTGACGGGGCGCTCGCCCGAGGGCGTGATCTTCATTCCCTTCCACTTCGCCGAGGCCGCCGCCAACACGCTCACCGACCCGCGCCTCGACAAGCGCGCCAAAATCCCCGATTTCAAGGTCTGCGCGGTGCAGGTGCGCAAAACCGTGCCGCCCGCCCGCCCCGGTGCGGAAACGCCGCTGACCGACCGTGGCGCGATCAAAGACCCGGTTGGGGTGTAAAATCCGTTTATAGCAAAAATACGCACTACGCACTATGAGTTATGACTGTAGTGCGTAGTGCGTAGTGCATAATGCTCAATTGCATCAGATAGTGAGGTTGCACCTATGGCCGCCGAACTGCCGACAATATTGTTTGCCGACCAGCAAGCCTGGGCCGAGTGGCTCGACGCGAACCACACCAGCTCGCCGGGGCTGTGGCTGCGTCTTGCGAAAAAAGGCTCGGGCCTCGCCTCGGTGAACTACGCCGAGGCCCTGGAAATCGCGCTCTGCTACGGCTGGATTGACGGCCAGAAGCGCCCCGCCGACACGCAAACCTGGCTGCAGAAATTCACGCCGCGCGGCAAGAAAAGCATCTGGTCGAAGATCAATCGCGATAAGGTCGAGGCGCTGATCGCGAACGGCCAAATGCGCCCGGCCGGTCAGGCCGCCATCGACCTCGCCCGCGCCGATGGGCGCTGGGAGGCAGCCTACGACTCGCAGAAAAACGCGACCATCCCCGACGATCTGCAAGCCGCGCTCGACGCCAGCCCGGCGGCGGCGGCTTTCTTCGCTACGCTCAAC
>LJCR01003210.1 GCA_001399705.1 Kouleothrix aurantiaca | reverse complement strand
TGTTGGCGGCAGTGTTTCGAACAGGCTGCTGGCGACGCGCGCCTGGCGCGTGTGCAACTTCCCCGGCGCAATGAATGCCTCGCTGGCGCATGCCATGGCCGTGCTTACCGCTCCGCGCGCGGGCGATACCCTGCTGAATGTCGCCTGCGGCTCGGGCACGCTCCTGATCGAGTGGCTGGCGCTCAGCCGCGCGCGGCGCGCGATTGGCTGCGATACCGACCCGGCCGCGCTGGCCTGTGCGCAGCAGAATCTCGAAGCCGCCGGCTTCGCGCCCGAGGTCGAGCTTGAGGCGTGGGACGCCGGCGCGCTGCCCCTGCCCGACGCGAGCATCGATGTGATCGTCGGCGACCTGCCGTTCGGCCAGCTGGTTGGCACGCACCGCCAGAACATCACGCTTTATCCGCGCGTGCTGGCTGAGGCTGCCCGCGTGGCGCGGCCCGGCGCGCGTATGGCCCTGCTCACCCACGAGGTGCGCCTGCTTGAACAGGCTGCTGGCGAGTTCAGCGACCAGTGGATCGTGCGCGAGGTGCTGCGCGTGCGCACCGGCGGCATGACGCCACGCGTGGTGCTGTTCGAGCGCAGCGCGGTGTAGCGCAATGGAGCGAGCCCGCCGCGCCTGGCCCGCCGCGCTGCTGTTCGGCATGTTTCTCGCGGTGTATGTGCGCACCGCCGCGCC
>LJCR01003212.1 GCA_001399705.1 Kouleothrix aurantiaca | reverse complement strand
GGGGGTAGCCGGGCGGCTGGCCGTACTGCAGCACCACGGCGGTGTCGTTATGCAGCGCCGCGTCGAAGCACTGCGCGAGCTCGTCGGTTGGGAAAGCCTCGGGCGGCGGCACGCCGCGCGTGAAGACGATCGTGTCGGCCATGGTTGTTTTCTCCTGTGATACTGACGAAGGACGAAGGACGAAAGACGAAGCGGATTGCTGATCAAAGGGCGCAGAAGCATCAGGCTCTGCGGTGTACATCGCTTGGGCTTCCCGAAGCCAGTGCTGCGCAGGCACGAGACGTTTGCGCATTGTGTGCAGCTTCGCCACAAGCGTTTCTGCGCTGCGGTAAAGTGCGCGTAGCGGCTCCAGATCGGCGGCAAGATTGCGGCGGGCAATGATGTGCTGGCATGCAATAGTTTCAACCAACGAGCGGATAGCAAGGCCAAGAAAGCGCGCCTGTTCGGCATCGGTCTGGCCAATCGAACCTTCAGCGATATTGAGCGAGATTGACGTCGCAGCCCGTATGATCTGCGATTTGAGATTACGTTCTTCACTGCGTGGCAGCGCGTCGGCAAGCTCATAGACTGCGTCGATATAATCGAGTGAAAGCTGCCAAACCTCAAGCTGTTCGAACTTGAACGGCATACTTTTGCTCCATCATTACTGCAATTGCCTGTCAGCAGATAATACGGG
>LJCR01003202.1 GCA_001399705.1 Kouleothrix aurantiaca | reverse complement strand
GTAGTGTGCTGGTGAACTATGAGCGCTCGGGCGCCAACTCCCAGTGCTCGGGGGCGCGCCACAGGCTCGACAGAATCAGCTCGCGCATGAAGATGAACTCTTTCGGCAGCTTGTCGTACAGCTTGCTGAACAGCTCATCGTGCAAGAGCAGTTCCTGCTGCCAGACATCGCGGTCCACGCTCATCAGCGCGTCGAACTGCTCGCGGCTGAAGTTCATGCCGGTCCAGTCGATGTCATCGTAGCGCGGCATCCAGCCCAGCGGGCTTTCGGTGCTGATCGCCCGGCCGCGCGCGCGCTCGACGATCCACTTCAGGATGCGCATGTTCTCGCCAAAGCCCGGCCACAGGAAGTTGCCCTGCGCGTCGCGGCGGAACCAGTTGACGTTGAAGATGCGCGGCGGGTTCGAGATCTGGCGGCCGAAGTTCAGCCAGTGGTTGAAGTAATCGCCCATGTGGTAGCCGCAGAACGGCAGCATCGCAAACGGGTCGCGCCGCACTTCGCCCAGCTTGCCGGCCGCCGCCGCCGTCATCTCCGAGCCCATGGTCGCCGCCGCATAGACGCCGAACGTCCAGTTAAAGGCCTGGTAGACCAGCGGCACCGCGGTGCTGCGCCGCCCGCCGAAGATGAACGCCGAGATCGGCACGCCCTTCGGGTCGTCGGCGCGGTCGTCGATCACC
>LJCR01003203.1 GCA_001399705.1 Kouleothrix aurantiaca | reverse complement strand
CGAGGCCTGCACGCGCTCGATTGGGAAGCGCTCGACAATCTCATCGCGCGACATAATCTCGGTATGGTCGTCGAAGCTCCAGCCCTGCAGCGCCAGGTAGTTGAACATCGCCTCGGGCAGGTAGCCGCGCTCCCAGAAGCGGTTGGTCGCCACGTCGTCCTTGCGCTTGGAAAGCTTGCCGCGCCCATCCTGGCGCAGAATATTTGGCACATGCGCGAAGGTCGGCATGTCCCAGCCCAGCGCCCGGTAGATCATCACGTGGTAGGGCGCGCTGGGCACCCACTCTTCGCCGCGAATCACGTGTGTAATGCCCATCAGGTGGTCGTCGACCAGGTGCGCCAGGTGGTAGGTTGGCATCTTGGTGGTTTTCAGCAGCACCAGATCGTACAGGTCGGCATTGTTGACAGTGATGCCGTCGCCGCCGCGCACCAGGTCGGTGAAGCTGGTGGTGCCGTCGAGCGGCACTTTCAGGCGGATCGTGAAAGGCAGGCCCTGCGCCTCGGCGTCGGCACTCTGCTCGGGTGTCCAGTCGCGCTCGGGCCCGCGAAAGCGGAAGCGCTCGGGGCGCTCGCCGCGCGCGGCCCAGTCGGCGCGCATCTGCTCTTCCTGCTCGGGCGTTACAAAGCACTTGTAGGCATGCCCGCCCGCCACCAGTTCGTCGGCATAGCGCTGGTAGA
>LJCR01003207.1 GCA_001399705.1 Kouleothrix aurantiaca | reverse complement strand
GGGCGTGCTGGCGCGCTTCGGCGCGGCGCTCATCCAGCTTAGCGTTGGTGACAAGGGCAGCTACCTGTATGCCGCGTTTGGCGCGCCGATCGCCCACGAAAACGATGCCCTGCGCGCGGTGCGGGCGGCTCTTGAGCTGCGCACGCCGCCACCCGAGCTGTCGTTTGTCTCGCCGGTGCGGATCGGCATCAGCTATGGGCAGATGCGCGCCCGCGCGAATGGCGGGCCAACCCGCCGCACCTATGGCGTGCTGAGCGACCGCACCAACCTCGCGGCGCGGCTGATGCAGTCCGCCGACGACATCCTGTGCGACGCGGCGGTGTATGAATTGGCGCGCGCCCAGGTTCAATTTGAGAACCTGCCACCGCTGACCGTAAAAGGCAAAGAACGTCCTGTCCAGGTGTTTCGCCCGCTCGCCGAGCGCCACCCCGACGATATCGGCGGGGTTGTGGATCGGCTGGAACCAGCGATTCAGCTCACGCTGAAAGTCGCCAGCGTCGTTGGCCCGGTGTTTGAAGCAACGGTGCTGCAGGCAGTCCACCCGCTTCCCGCCGACAGCACAGCGCGCGATCAGGAATTGGCCGCGCTGGCCGCGCTTGGCCTGCTGCTCCCGGCAACGCCCGAAGATGCAGCGCGCCGCTGGGCCTTTGCCGACGCCGCCGCGCACGAGCTGGTGT
>LJCR01003201.1 GCA_001399705.1 Kouleothrix aurantiaca | reverse complement strand
CTCTTGTACGCAAGGAAAGAAAATGCTCAAGAAACTGCACGGCCTGTTTTTCGCGCTGGCCTTTGCGCTGGCCCTGGCCGCCTGCGGCAGCGCCACGCCCACCGCTGCACCCACCGCGGCTCCCGCGCCCGCCACCAGCGCGCCCGAAGCCACGGCTGCCCCAACCGCCACCAGCGCGCCCGAAGCCACGGCTGCCAGCACTGGCGCACCGCAAACGCTGCGCCTCGCCACCACCACCAGCACCGCCGACTCGGGCCTGCTCAATGCGATCTTGCCTGATTTCGAAAAGCAGTACAACGCCAAAGTCGACGTGGTGGCGGTTGGCACCGGCCAGGCGCTCAAACTCGGCCAGAATGGCGACGCCGACGTGGTACTGGTGCATGCGCGCAAGCAGGAAGACGCCTTTGTGGCGGCCGGCTATGGCATCAACCGACGCGACGTGATGTACAACGACTTCATTATTGTTGGCCCAACTGCCGACCCGGCCAGCATCAAGGGTCTGCCCAAGGCCGCCGACGCCTTCAAGGCGATTGCCGCCAAGCAGGCAATCTTCGATGCGCGTGGCGACGCGAGCGGCACCTCGACCAAGGAACTCGGCATCTGGGCCAGCGCTAATATCTCGCCCACCACGCAGATCAACTGGTACAAATCGCTGGGCCAGGGCATGGGCGAAACCC
>LJCR01003205.1 GCA_001399705.1 Kouleothrix aurantiaca | reverse complement strand
CCCCGAACCTTGTATCACGCTTTTTCTATACTACGCCATTCGGCACAAGGTACCAGTAAAAGCGATTAAACAGCGTTTTTTCGTAGTGATAGAGCTGATTGGGCGCGGGCAGCTGCGGCGGGTGGTTGTAGTCGAACACCACCTGGCTGGCCTGGCCCTGGCCCGTTTCAATAAAGCACATGACCTCGCCGGTGTAGCGCGGCAGCTCGTGGCGGTGCAGCAGTTCGGCGATAATGCGGTTTGCTACCACCTTGGCCCCGAAATGTGCCGCTGAGCCGCTCTTCGAGATCGGCAGATCGGCGGCATCGCCAACGGCGTAGATATTCGGGTCGAGCGTGCACTGCAGCGTTTCGCGGTCGGTTGGCACCCAGCCCAGCGTGTCGCCCAGCCCCGCCTCGCACACAATCTGCGCGCCGCGGTGCGGTGGCACCAGCACCAGCAGATCGTAGGGCAGCGCCGCGCCTTCTGCCGAGCGGATCACTTTCGCCGGAGCGTCGATCGCGCTGGGAGTGAAGCGCAGCTCGGTGCGGATGCCGCGCTCATGGAGCAGCGGGTCAGCGAAGTTGGCGATATTCTCGATCGGGAAGACGCGACTGAGCGCCGAGAGATAGACAATTTCGGTCTGCTCGCGCAGGCCGTGCTGGCGCAGGTAGTCTTCGAGCAGGAAGGTGAACTCC
>LJCR01003206.1 GCA_001399705.1 Kouleothrix aurantiaca | reverse complement strand
GCGAAGTCATCGGGTCCTGGAAGATCATCGCGATGCGATTGCCGCGCATGTGGCGCATTTCTTCTTCCGAGTAATCGAGCAGGTTTTCGCCATCAAAGAGGATGGAACCACTGGCGATCTTACCGGGCGGAGTTGGGATCAGGCGCATCAGCGAAAGCGAGGTCACGCTTTTGCCCGAACCGCTTTCTCCCACAATCCCGAGCGTTTCGCCGCGCTCAAGATGGAAGGAGACGTCGTTGACGGCATTGACAACGCCATCTTGCGTCTTGAACTGCACCTTCAGGTTACGAACCTCGAGTAATGGCGGCATAACAGCTTCCTTCGAATTAGCTCTTACAGAAGGCTCATCCATAGCTGCAGGCAGGGCGGCTATGAATCACAGGCCGGCGCTCGTCGCGCCAAGCAAATTAATTCGCCTCGCGCGGGTCGAGTGCGTCGCGCAGACCGTCGCCAATAAACGTGAACGCCAGCGTAATCGACGCAATCGCCATCGCGGGCGCGATCAGCAGCCACGGCTGCGCCGTAATGGCCGCCTTGCCATCGAGGATCATATTGCCCCAGCTCACCGGGAACAGCGCATTGGGGTCGGTGGCGGGGCGCAGGCCGATGCCCAGGTAAGAAAGCACCGCTTCGGCGATAATCGCGCCGGGGACGATAAACGCGCCCGAGATAATGAT
>LJCR01003204.1 GCA_001399705.1 Kouleothrix aurantiaca | reverse complement strand
CTACGACACCATGCAGCTGATCGCGCCCGACGTCAACACCGTCTGCATCGGCATGGCCGGCAGCATGGCCACGGTGCTGCTGGCGGGCGGTGCGCCCGGCAAGCGCTACGCCCTGCCGAATTCCACCGTCCACTTCCACCCGGCCTCGTCGGGCATGGAAGGCTCGGCGCCCGACATCGAGCGCGCCGTGAACGAGCTGCTGCGCCTCCAGCGCGTGACGAGCGAGCTGGTGGGCAAGGGCGCGGGCAAAACTGCCGAGCAGATCGAGCGCGACTTCAACCGCGATAAGTTCCTGACCGCGCAGGAGGCCAAAGAATACGGCCTGATCGACCATATTCTTGATCGCTCGGCGGGCTAGGATTTCTTTTCCGCACTACGCTGGCATTCAGATAGCACAGACGATGTTCTCAAGCAGAATATCATCTGTGCTATTTGTGTGATCTCTCTTTGCTTACGTCTTTGGCTCAAAGATATGCTCTTGTTGAAGGTGTGTTGCTCAGGCCGCAGGGCTTGCCTGCTGGCAGGGCCTTATTCTCGCAGTGAAGCGCAGTGCCAGATTCAAGCCAGCTTGCTCAGGCCGCAAGGCCGCTGGGGCTCGCGCCGCCCCGGCACCCGGCGTCGGGGCTATCGCCCCGAACCCCGAATTTGATGTGGTCGGCATCTTCGACGTTTGTCTG
>LJCR01003199.1 GCA_001399705.1 Kouleothrix aurantiaca | reverse complement strand
GCGAACAGCAGAAGAATAAACCGCAAAGGGCGCAAAGAGCGCAGAGATGTAGCAAATTTACGAGTTTGAATGTTGCAGGTTGCACGTTGGAGCGAAGCTCACCTGCCCTAAGCGAAGTCGAAGGATCTTTGCCCACGCGACGACGACCGAGCAATTCACCACGGAGGCACAGAGGCACGGAGATTTTGGAGATCGCACCTAATAGCGTCCTGAGTGCGGCGCAGCCGCGTATCGAAGGGCGCGTAGGATAAAAAGAACGGCCACAGCGCGCACAGAGAGCACTGAGTTTGACCTTTCCTCTGTGATCTCGGTGTTCTCTGTGGCTTCACATTCGTCCTTGGTCTTTCGTCCTTCGTCCATAGGCCTATATGAACGCACTCGTCACTGGCGGAAATGGCTTCCTGGGGCGCTACGTCGTCGAGCAATTGCTTGCGCGCGGCGACAGTGTGCGCGTGCTCGGGCGCAACGACTACCCCGAGCTGCGCGCCTTGGGCGTGGCATGTTTCCGCGCCGACCTCGCTGCCGAGGATGATGTGGGGGCCGCCCTGCGCGGCTGCGATGCGGTATTTCATGTGGCGGCGAAGGCCGGCGTGTGGGGAACGTGGGACGACTTCTACCGCAACAATGTCACGGCCACACAGCACATCCTGCGCGCGGCGGTGCGTGCGGGCGTGCCGA
>LJCR01000319.1 GCA_001399705.1 Kouleothrix aurantiaca | reverse complement strand
GAACCAAAACTGCGCCAACCGAAGAAGAGCAGTTCGCGATCTACCGCGACGTGGCGCAGGCCTTTGGCGGCAACCCGGTAATTGTGCGCACGCTCGACATCGGCGGCGACAAGGAAGTGGCCTACCTCGACCTGCCGCGCGAAGACAACCCCTTCCTGGGCGTGCGCGGCGTGCGCCTGTGCCTGGAATACCCCGACCTGTTCCGCACGCAGCTCCGCGCCATCCTGCGCGCGGCATCGTTTGGCAAGCTGCGGATCATGTTCCCGATGATCGCCGATATTGGCGAGATGCGCGCCGCCCGCGCCATTGTCGAGGAGCTGCGCGCCGAGCTCGATGCGCCGCCGGTCGAGATCGGCATTATGATCGAAGTGCCCTCGGCCGCGATGATGGCCGACGTGCTGGCCCGCGAAGCCGACTTCTTCTCGATTGGCACCAACGACCTCACGCAATATACCCTGGCGATGGACCGCATGCACCCGACGCTGGCCAGCAAAGCCGACGACTTACACCCTGCGGTGCTACGCCTGATCGCCAAGACCGTCGAAGGCGCGCACGCATCCGGCAAGTGGGTCGGCATCTGCGGCAACCTTGGCGGCAAGCCCGAGGCCGTGCCAATTCTGGTCGGGCTGGGCGTCGACGAGCTGAGTATCGCGATCACCGATATTCCGCTGGTGAAAGCCCAAATTCGCACGCTTTCGCTTGCACAGTGTCAGGAACGCGCCCGGCAGGCGCTGGCATGCGCCACCGCAGCCGAGGTGCGCGCAGGAGGATAACCCCATGACCAAGGATTTTGATCTGTATCAGTCGCCCGAGGCGCCGGTGGCCGACACCGCGCTGACCTGGAATATGTACGGGCCGGGCGTGGAAAGCGTTGGGCGCGAAGGCAAGCCCGAAACCGTGCCGGTGCCCGAGCCGGGCAGCGATCAGCTGCTGGTGCGCGTCGATGCGGTCGGGATGTGCTTTTCCGACGTGAAGCTCATTCAGCAGGGTGGAAAACACCCCAAGCTGTATAATCGCGACCTGTCGATCGAGCCGACGCGCCTGGGCCACGAGGCCGCGCTGACGGTGCTGAAAGTGGGCGAGAACCTGCGCGGCACCTACGCGCCGGGCCAGCGCCTGGCCATGCAGCCCGACATTTATCAGCAGGGCAAGAGCACGGCCTATGGCTACACCATCCCGGGCGGTCTGATCCAGTTTCACCTGATTGGCCCCGCGGTGCTGAATGCCGACGACGAGCGCGTGGCCGCGATGGCCGCGCACGCCGAGGGCCGGATCGTCTACTTCTCGATGCACGGCGGCGAGGGCGCGAGCACGCTGGTGAAGGAGCACATCCAGAAGGGCGGCACCGCCGTGGTGCTGCAGCCCGGCGTGCGCGGCGAGATGCTGGCGATCTATGATGCCGAGCAGTATATCCCGCTGCTCTGGACGCACCTGATCCCGGCGACATTGGAAGGCAAGGCGCTCCACAACGTCGCGAACGCGCTCGCCGCCGCCGCAATCTGCTACGCGCGCGGCGTCTCGGTCGAGAACATCCGCCAGGGCTTGCGCACCTTTGCCACCAGCTTCTACCTCACGCCGGGTCGCCTGAACGTCTTCGACGAGTACGCCTTCCGCGTGATCGTCGACTACGCGCACAACCCCGCCGCCATCGCCGCGCTGGGCGATCTGGTCAGCCGCCTGCGCCCGAACTACCGCCGCACGATTGGCGTGATCGCCGCGCCCGGCGACCGCCGCGGCCAGGATATTCGCGAGTTTGGCGAGATCGCCGGCAAGACCTTCGATCTGCTGGTGATCAAGGAAGACAACGACCGGCGCGGCCGGCAGAACGGCTCGATCGCCGCGCTGCTGCACGAGGCCGCGCGCGGGGCCGGCATGCCGCCCGACCGCATGATTACGGTGCTGGACGAACTCGATGCGGTGCGCCACGCGCTCAGCTTGGCCGAGCCCGACGACCTGGTGGTGATCTGCGCCGACGCAATCACGGCGGTGTGGAAGGAAGTGATCTACTTCCAGCCGCGCCCCGTTCCCACCGATCCGCGCCACAGCGGCGCGCAGCGGCTGATGCGGTAGCTTCGGGTTGCAGGTTGGAAGGTTGCAGGTTACAGTTGGCAGGTTGCTGCTATGATGCGAAGGGCGGAAACATAGCATCCTGAGTAGGCCGAAGGCTGTATCGAAGCGAAGTTCTGAGCTTGCCGAAGAGGGTGCGAAAGTTATATGGTAGCCACACAAGGCACTGAGCGTTTGCATGCGCTCGGTGCCTTGTGTTTGGGTGCTGCCAAATGCGCCTGCGGCGCATGGGGGGCGGGAAACGGGCTGTGGTATATGCGCCAAATAGCATTCATGTGAGCTTCGCAAAAGTCAGCGACGCTCAGGCACGCGTGTGGTCAAAGTCAGCACGCGTGTGGTCAAAGTCAGCGCGCGTGTGGTCGAAGTCAACGCGCGTGTGGTCGAAGTCAGCACGCGTGTGGTCAAAGTCAGCGCGCGTGTGGTCGAAGTCAGCACGCGTGTGGTCGAAGTCAGCGCGCGAGTGGTCAAGGTCCGCACGCGAGTGAGCAAAGCCCACGAGCTTGTGCTCAAGGTCCGCAGGCGTGCGATCAAAGCCCACGAGCTTGTGATCAAAGCCCACGAGCGTGTGCTCAAAACCCACACACATGTGATCAAGGTCCGCGCGCGAATGATCAAACTCCGCACGCGAATGATCAAACCCCACGAGCGTGTCATCAATGCCCGTTTAGGGTATCGGGCTGCGCGGGCAAAACAAAACGACCCACAGGCGTGCTGCCGCGTGGGTCGTTTACTTGCCGGTAAAGGAGTTGCTACTGCGCGGTTTCTTCAGAAGGTTCCAATGGCTTCTTCGGCACAAAGCGCGAAAGCAGAATGCCCAGCTCGTACAGGAGGTACATTGGCACAGCCAGCAGCAGCAGGTTGTAAGGGTCGCCAGTGGGCGTGATAATCGCGGCGGCGATAATAATCACCACAATCGCGTAGCGGCGCGTGCGGCCCAGCGAGGCTGTATTGACGACGCCCAGTCGCGCCAGCAGGTAGATCACCGCCGGCAGCTCGAAGATCAGGCCATTCCACAGCATCAGCGTCGCGATGGTTGCAATAAAGCTCTCGAACGTTGGCTGCGCCTCGATCCGCGCGCTGGTGCCAAAGGTGAACAGAAAATCGAGCGCGGCGGGGATGGTGAAGAACCAGCCAAACGCGAGCCCAGCCGCAAACAGCTCGGTGACGAACGGCAGCGCGGTGAACAGCAGGCGCTTTTCGTGTGGCAGCAGGCCCGGTATGAAGAAAGCGACCAGCTGGTACACAATCACCGGCACTGCTATGGCCACGCCGATCACCAGGGCCACGCGCATATAGCTCACAAACGCTTCGGCCGGCTCGATAAACTGGAGTTTGATGGTGTCGGGCACGAAATGCTGGATCAGCAGGTTCGGGATGGTATCGCCCAGCAGCCACGAGCTGTTCACTAGCCAGAAACCCAGCACCGTGCCGGCTAACACCGCCAGCAGCGCCTTGGTCAGGCGGTTACGCAGCTCAATCAGGTGCGGGGCAAGCCCGGCCCAGAAATCGCCCAGCGACTCGAACTTCGCCATAGTCTCAGCGTCAAGCTCGGGCTCAGGCGCGGCGTTGGGCGTGTCGCGGATCATCACGCGCACCATCAGGGCGATCAGCAGCGGCGTGACGAGCAGCGCCAGCAGCAAGCCGACAACGAGGAAGAACTGGGTATTGCTCATGACGACGGCTCCTCGGCTTCGGCGACGGGCGCGGCGTTGGCGGGCAGCTGCACGCCCCAGGAAGGCGGCTGCCAGTCTTCATCCAGCACCTTGTGCTTGCGCAGCTGCTGCTGCATCGCGAACAGGTCGCTCATAATCGCTTGCAGGCGCATATCGATCGCTTCCAGCGTGATGTGATCGGGTACAGGCAACGGCTCGGGCGCGCGTGGCGGGGCTGGCGGCGCAATCACGGCGGCGGGCGCGGCGACCTCGCCATTGGGGCTTGCAATCGCCGAAGCAAGCTCTTCAACCGGCTGCGGGTCGAACGGCACAGTCGCCGGCACCTCGGTCGGGGTCGGGTCGAACGCCAGCGGCTCAGCGGCGGGCGCGAGAGAATCTGTTGCGGTCGTGCCAGCAGCGGTCTCGCCCGGCTTGAGCCTGCCAATCGAGCCAATATCGGTCAGCTCGGCGCGTGCCGCGCTGGTGAACGACTCGACCGAGTCTTCGAGCTGGCGGGCCACGCCCATCACCTCGTCGCGCACGCTTTGCACTTCCATCAGGCTTGTGCGCAGGCTGGCCAGCTCCTGCTCGATCTCCTGGCGGGCGCGCAGCACCATGGCTGCGTCGGGCGAGCTTTGCACCCAGTTGCGCGCGCGCACCAGCATGCGCCCGCTC
>LJCR01000032.1 GCA_001399705.1 Kouleothrix aurantiaca | reverse complement strand
CTCCCATTCCCATGCCGCGCCATCTTCTTCGCGTGCGGGCTCAGAAGCCGGCGGCGTTGGCGCATCGAGGGCCTGGGGCGGTAACCAGCCATCCAGCGCGCCGGCCAGGGCGGGCAGGGCGCGCAGGCCATCGCGCAGCCGCACCATATCGCGCGGCGTGGCGACAGTGATGCCCTGCAGCACGCGATTCACCACACGCTCAAGGTCGCCGGCATGTTTCAGCGCATCGCGCACGCTGGCGCGCAGCAGTGTGTCGTCGAAAAAGCGCTGCACACCATCCTGTCGAGCGCGGAGCTGCGGCAGATCGATCAGCGGCTGCGAGATCCAGCGGCGCAGCAGGCGGCCACCCATGGGCGTGCGCGTATGGTCGAGCACGCCCACCAGCGCATCTTTGGCCTTGCCGCTCGATCCTTCGAGCAGCTCAAGGTTGCGGCGCGTCTGCGGGTCGAGAAACATGGTGCCGCCGTTGGTGTAGGTGCGCAGCGTGGTGATCTGGCTGGCGGCGTTGCGCTGAGTTTCGTGAATATACTGGATGATCGCGCCGGCCGCGCGCACGGCCAATGGCTTGCCGCGCAGGCCAAAGCCATCGAGCGAGTGCACGCGCAGCTGAAGCTGCAGCGCCTCGGCGGCGTTGTTGAGTTTCCAGCGCCAGCCGGGCCAGCCAGTGACATGGCCGTGCGCCCAGCGCGCCACATTTTCGCGCTCGACGCGGCGGGCCACGCGCTCGCCGGGCAGGAGCTTTTCGCGCTCGCCCTTGGTCATAAATTCAAGGTCGTGCTCAAGCTGCGCGCTGGAAGGGTCGAGGCCGGGCAGGCGCAGCGCCGGGTCGTCGGGCACCAGCACCTCGCTGGCTTGCAGGCGCGCGAGCTCGCCCTGGGCCTGGTGGGCGGCGCGCTCGCCGGCGAACTCGGTGCAGCAGAATTCGCCGGTGCTCAGGTCGGCATAGGCCACGCCAACCAGCGCGCCCTCGGCCAGCACCGCAACCAGGTAGTTATTGTGCGTCGGCGCGAGCATGCCGCTGTCGATCACAGTGCCGGGAGTGATAACCCGCACCACTTCGCGGTCGACAATATCGCGGCGGCGCTCGCCCTGCTCGATGCCAGCGGCAAACACCGAGCGCGGCCGGGTGTCGGATTTGCTGGAGGCGGTTTCCGACACCTGCTCGGCAATCGCCACGCGATAGCCCGCATTCACCAGCGCGCTGACATAGCGCTCGATCGCGTGGTAGGGCATGCCGGCCATGGGCGCGCGCTGCTCGGTTTTGTTTTTTTTGTGGTTGGCGAATTTCTTGTATGTGAGTGTGACTTCGAGCAGCTCAGCGATCAGCTTGGCGTCGTCGTCAAAGGTTTCGTAGAAGTCGCCGAGGCGATACAGCAGCACCGTATCAGGGTGGGCAGCCTTTAGCTCGCGGTATTGAATATACCAGTTGAGAAGCTCAAAATCAGGGAATTCGGCGGCAAGCCGATCGCGCAGCTGGCGCTGCTGGAGGCGGCGGTCGAGCTGGCTCATGTGCTCGTACTCCATTCACACGTTACGACTCTTGGTAGGCAGCATTATAGCATGCCAGGGATAATAAAACAAATGTTCTTATTATATTGAACAAAGTATTGCCCGTTTCAACGCCAAATTGTTGCTTTGCGGGGCAGTATAGTAGGCTTGGAATGCTTGCCCGCCATGATATAATGCAGCTTAACTGCTCCGCCGTGGCTTTTGAGCGCTCGGTTCACACGGCTTTTGCTGCGTTCGTATGCTCTCGGCCACACGGTCCGATGGCTCGGTGCCAGCGCTGGGTGCGCAGGGAACTGGCCTGAGCCAGGCATGATGACACAAAATTATCGCCCAGTGCATGGTAAATTTGTGATGCGGATGCGTTCATTCATGCACAGTGTCTTGCGCTGGGCCTTGTTGGCAGCGCAAGCGTATGGCCGCCGGCAGCTGTGGCGCAATCGGTAGGTGCGCGGGCAGCCGGGGGTTTTATTTGCGGGCCAGGTGAGCTGGGCGCAGGTCGCCAAAGCTGCGACTGTTATGCCAGCAGGCTGCTATTTTACTCACACAATCTTGCAAAGCCAGCGCGTAATGAGGCGCGCTCACGAGGAGGGGCTGTCACATGCCGGACGACAACCTGATCATTCGTTTCTGGGGCGTGCGCGGGAGCTACCCTGTGCCCGGCCCGCGCACTGTTCGCATTGGCGGCAACACAGCCTGTGTCGAAATCCAAGCCGGGCAGCACACCTTGATTCTTGATGCTGGCACCGGCATTATCAACCTGGGCGCTGAGCTCATGCGCCGCTCGCGCGCGATGGGCTCGCCCGTGACGGCGACGATTCTGTTCAGCCACATGCACAACGATCACACCCAGGGCTTTCCGTTCTTCGACCCGGCGTATGTGGGCGCGAGCACGCTGCATATTCTTGGTCCCAAAGTGTTTGAAAGCGACCTTGAAGAAACCCTTTCGCACGCCATGCTGCCGCCCAGCTTCCCGGTGGCCTTGGAAGATCTGCCGTCGCTCAAAATTCTGCGCAATGTCAACGAAACCGATATTGTGTTGATTGGCCCGCGCCCGGCCGATGTCCAGGTACTTAATATTTACCACAACGAAATTGACCCCTCGCCTGACCTGGTGCGTGTGCGCACCTACCACAGCTACGCCCACCCCAAGAGCGGCGTGAATGTGTATAGCATTTCGTGGCGCGGCAAGACGGTGGTGTACGCAACCGATACCGAGGGCTATGTGCAGAGCGATCAGCGCCTGGTGAAGTTTGCCAAGGACGCCGACGTGCTGATTCACGACGCCCAGTACCGAATCGAAGATTACACCAACCCCTCCAAGCCGAAGCAGGGCTGGGGCCACAGCACGCCTGAAATGGCGATGGCGGTGGCGCAGGCGTCTAACGCCAAGCAGCTCGTGTTGTTCCACCACGAGCCTACCTATGCCGACGACACGATTACGGCGATCGAGGAGAACGCGCGAAAAACCTTCCCCAATACCTCCGCAGCATACGAAGGCCTGGAAATCGTTATCTAGTGTGGTTGTGCGAGGTTTAGGTGGTTGGCAGCGTGAAGAAAAACGTGCTGCCCTGCCCGGGCGTGCTGCTCACCCAGATGCGGCCGCCGTGCGCTTCGACCACGAGCTTGCAGAAGGTCAGCCCCAGGCCGGTGCCGCCACGGCGCTCGCCAACCTGGCTGAACTTCGCGAAAATCTTCTCCTGATCCTGCGGCGCAATGCCAATCCCTTGATCAGCCACAGAAATAGTGAGGCCCGGGCGCACTTCGCCGTTCGCCGCGCCTGCGGGGACGGTGGGCGCGATGCTCTCGGCGCGCAGCGTGATTGAGGAGCTGCGCCCGCTGAACTTCAAGGCGTTCCCCAGCAGGTTTTGAATCACGCGCATAATCAGCTCGCCGTCGGCGTGCACCAGGGGCAGCTGCTCAGGGAGCGCGAAGCTGATCTTCACGCGCTGCTCGTTCGCCAGCGACGACAGGCTTTCGATGGCGTGCCCGATCAGCGGGCGCAGCGCGGTGGCGCGCTGATTTACCGGCATGCGCCCCGACTCAAGCCGGCTCACATCCAGCAGGGCGTTGATCATGTCGAGCATCTGCACAGCGCTTTTGTAGGCGATGCCCATCACGGTTTGCTGCATTTTCGCAAGCTCGCCGGCCACGCCTTTCTGCATCAGCTCGATCGACGCCATAACGCTTGACAATGGGCTGCGCAGGTCGTGCACGATCATGTTGGTGAGGTCGTGGCGCAGGCGGGCCGACTCCTTGGCCTCGGTGATGTCGCGCAGGACGAGGAGCGCGCCGCCGGTGCTGCCGCCGCTGCGCTGGGCGGTGAGCGCGGCCCACTCGAAAGCGCGCGGCGCGGCGCCGCCTTCGTTCAGCTCGCCGCTGGCAAACGATACCTCGCCCGCCACGACATGCGCAAGCTCGCGGCGCAGCGACTGCCATTCTTCGGGCACGTAGCTCGCGGCCTGCTCCCACAGTGCCAGGAATTCCTGGAGATTCTGCTTTGCGGCGCGCTCGGCGGGCAAGCGCCCGTGCTGCGCCAGCGCGCTGTTCACAATCGCAACCTCGGCGTCGGACGTGACGAGCATAATGCCGTCGCGCGTAGAGGCGAGGATGGATGCCATCTGGTCGCGGCCGTTGCGCACGGCGTTGAACAGCTCGATACTCTCGACGGCGACGGCGGCCTGGGTGGCAAACAGCACCACGGCTTCGCGATCGGAGGCGCTGGGCGCTTCCTCGCCGTAGTAGACGCAGATACTGCCAAGCGTGCGCTGAGTGGCGCGTAGCGGCACAAACAGCATCCAGCGCACGCCTGCGCGCGCCAGTGCTGGCGGCGGGATCGCCAGGATTTCGGTGCGCCCGCTGGTAGTGACGTGCTGCACAATATCGGCGACCTCGGGCGTTTGCGGGAGGGTTGGCCCGATTTGCACAGCGGCGCGCAGGCCATCGGCTTCGCGCAGCAGCACGGCCGCGCCAAGCCCGCCCGCGATTTCAACCACACCGTGCGTGGTCATGCCGAAAATTTCGTCGGCGCTGCGCAGGGTGGTGTTGATGGCCATGCCCAGGCCGTTGAGCGCCGTCAGGCTGCGCAGGTTGTGCTGAAGCTCGGCGTTGATGCCAACCAGCTCCTGCGCGCGGCGCGCCAGCGCCTGATCGACTTTTGCGAAACGGCGCGCATTGTCCAGCGCGATCGCCGCCTGGTCGGCCAGGGCGCGCATAAACTCCAGCGCGTCGTGCGAGAAGGCGTGAGCATGCGCGCTGTGCAGGTTCACAATGCCAACAACTTGCGCTTCGTAGTAGATCGGCATTGCCAGAACCGAGCGCGCGTCGGGGCCAAGGCCGGCAAGGCGATCGTCAGTTTCGATCTCATCGACGAGAATCGGCTCGCCGCTTGCCAATGCTGTGTCGGCAATCGTCCCGCTGCCATTGATCGGCTGATCGATCAGCTCGTTGACAAGCTCGGGAGTGAACCCATTCGCAGCAATCACCCGCACAGCGCTGGTGTCCTGCCCGTTGCCGATGGCGATGCGCCCACCTTCTTCAAGCGAAAAGGCGCGCATGGCTTCTTCAAACGCAAAACCTTTGCGCAGCGCGATATAGCCGTTTTGCGCTCCGGTGGCGCGCAGCGCTTCTTCGAGCGTGAAGCCAAGAATATGCCCAAGCGACATATTCGACGTAAGCTGGCGGCTGATGCGCTGGAGGGCAGTAATTTGTTGCACGCGGCTGCGCAGATAATCGTCGGCCGCCTCGTAGCGGCGCACATTGTTGATGCCTTGCGTCACCTGCGCGGCCACGATCGTCAGCATGCGCTCGTCGTCGGCCGAGAAGCTACTAGGTTTGTTGCTGAAAAGCTCAAGCGTGCCAAGCAGTTGATCGCCGCTGTTCAGCGGCACGCCCAGGTAGCTGCGAATCGTCGAGCCATCGGCCAGTGTGGTAAAGAGCGGACGCACGGGTGCCTGCTGGAAATCATCGAGCCGCAGGGAGCGACGGTGGTGGGCCAGCCAGCCCGACAGCGCGCCACGCAGCTGCTGCGTGTTCGGCTGCGACTCGGGGCGGGTGCCGCGCGTCATCACCACCTGCAGCGATTGCGTGGCGGCGTTGAACATGCTGATTTCGCTGCCAGTGAAGGGCATGAGCGACTGAACGCCCACCAGCGCAGCTTCGAGCAGTTCGTCAAGCGAAAGGTCGGCTTCGAGGTGCTTGCCGATATTCTGCAGCTGCTCAAGCTCGCTGGCGCGCCGCTGCTCCGCCAGGTAGAGCTGCGTATTCACAATTGCTGTGGCGATCTGGCCGGCGAGCGTTTGCGCAAGATTGATCTCGGCGCGGGTGATTGGCTGCGTGCGCTGCGCAAAGCCAATGCTCATCAGGCCCACGGCGCGATCCTTGATCGAGAGCCCAAAGGCGAGCGCGTGCTCGGCTGGGCCAAGGTGCAACAGTTCACCCAGAGCTGGCGAGCTATGGTTGTTGCCGGATTCGATCAGAAATGGCTCGTTGCTATGCAGCAGTGCTTCAAGCGGGCCAGTCAGCAGGGCTGGCGTTTGCCGGTCGATCTGGTCGCCAGGCTCTTCCAGGCTATAAGCGGCTGCTTCATAGAGCAGGGTCGTGTCGTCGGGGGCGATCAGGAAAATCTGGCAGCGCTCGGCACCCATCACCAGCACAATATTTTCTGCAACGCGCGCAAGCATTGGCTCGATGCGCAACGTGGAGCTGAGCATCTGGCCATTTTCATAAAGCACAAACAGCTCGCGGGCGCGCTGTTGCTGTTGCGTAACGAGCTGGGCATTACGCAAAACCAGCGCAGCCTGCTTCGCAAAGGTCTCGATCACCTGCTGATCGTGCTCGGAAAAATGTGCGGTGGGTGTTGTGTGGGCCAGCAGCAGCACGCCGATCCGCGCGTCCTGCACAATCAGCGGCACACCGATTGCGGCGCGCAGTATTTCGTTCTGGAAAATTGACAGGCGCTGGGGATAGCGCTGGTAGTCCTCGGTAATAATGGGCGCGCTTTGCAGCAGCACCTGCCCAACCAGGCCTTCGCCCGCTTGCAGGCGCAGATCCTGGTAGGAATTGCTTAGGCCATGGCTGGCCATCAATTGCAGGCTGCCATCTTCGGCCACTGTATAGATTGTGCCGACTGTGGCGCCGCTCAACCCCACGGCGCGCCCAATCAGTGCGCGCAGCACACTTTCGAGGTCGAGATGCCCGGTCAGGTCGAAGCGCAGGGCTGCGGTGGCCTCGATCATGGCCTGCTCGCGCCGCCGCTCGGTATTGCGCTGAAACAAGGTAATCAACAGCTCAAGCTGAACACGCAGCGCATGCACCAGGCTTGTGGGCAGTACCGCTTCGGCTTCGTCGTTCAGGCCAAGCAACAGCAAACCCACCGCATCGTTATTGTATGTTAGGGACAGCAGGAGCTGGCGGCCCGGGATCGACTGCGGATTCGCAAGCAGAAGCGCCTGCTCGTTCGCCTTGACACCCCATCCTGCAATAGCTGGCGCGTTTGCGGTGGCCTGTAGTAGAAATAGGCCCCAGGGGCATGGGAGGCGGTTGCGAACAAGCTCAACGATGCGCTGTGCAAGATCCGCAACGCTTGGAAGCGCTGCACTATCGTGCCCACAGCTGGCCAGGTCGGCGAGCAGTTCCCAAGCACGGACTTGGGGCGAGGCGAGAGTTGTGGTGTCCATATCCAGGGGTTTGTGCTCCTTCCAGCATACGACAGTAAGAAACCGCTGCTGGATGGGTATAGTGACGTGATTGTGTAGGAGCTACTCTCAACAGCCGGATGTATGTTCGCCCATGAACCAAACCCATCGTTGGCGCGAACCCTGTGCCCGGCAATAGGGCTGGTTCGTGGGCAGAACGCTAATCGTCGGCAGCGCGGCCAAAGCTTACATGGCTTTTACGGCCAAGCTCACGGGCTTCTGCCAGGGCGTGCTGGCGCACATCCTCAACGGTCTCGCTCAACTCGCGAATATCGTAGAATGGGCCATCGGCGCTGGTGAGCACCCCGATCGAGAGCGACATGAGCGGCACTTGCCGCGGCGTGCCCTGGTCGTCGTTGACGACAATATAGCCATTCCGCCGGTCTTTGTAGTTGTATTGCAGGCCGATCTCAGCGTCGAAGCGCTCGCACATGCGCGTTGCAATCGCTTTTAGGTGCTCAGGCGACGAGGTCATGACGAAATCGGGGCCAACCACCATCTGGCCAATAAAATCATTTGGCCCGCCAATCTCGTTGATTACTTCATTCAACATCAGCGCCGTAAACTTCAGCACATCTTCGCCAACCACTGCGCCATAGGCCTGCGTGAAGGTTTCAAAGCCGTTGATATGGGCCTGCGCCAGCGCCCAACCGCCGGTGCTTGCCACGAGCTGGCGATACTGCTCGTTGATCAGCTCGGCGGTTGGCAGGTTGGTGACGGGATGGGCCAGGTTTTTCTGGCGGGCACGGTCAAGCGCGCCTTTCACAATCGTGTGCACTTCTTCGATATCAAACGGCTTGACGATATAGTACTCTGCCTGCACTTCGCCCAGGCCGCGAATACGATCCTGCTTTTCGCCGCGCGCCGTCAGGAAGATGATCGGGATGTGGCGCGTGCGCGCGCTTTGCCGCAAGGCACGGCCAATGTCATACCCTTCCATATCCGGCAGGTTGACATCGAGCAACGCCAGGTTTGGTGGTGTTTTGCGGCAAATATCAAGCGCGACCTGGCCGCGCATTGCCGTCATCACCTCGTATCCCTGCGAGGTAAAGTAGATCTTGAGCAGGCTGGAAATGTCGGGTGCATCTTCGACAACAAGAATCTTATCTTTGCTCACAGAAATATCCTCCTAGCGGCGCAATCGCGCTGCTTCTGGCCACGATATTTGAAACGGTTCGGTCGGTTCTGGCTTGGCCGGCGGCGCAGGGTGTTCGAGCACGCGCGGCCAGGTATAGACCGTGCGCATCGGTTCTCCCGCCTCGTCGACTTCAAGATCATCAATGCTCCGCATTGCCTGAATATTGCGGCTGATCACGGCCTCGGGATCCGCATAGATCAATGTGGTGTTCGAGCCGATCATGCGCGCCGGGTAGACAACAAAGCCGCTGCCGATTTTGCAGTTGTGGCCCACCGCCGAGCCAATCACGGGCAGGCCAATTTCTTCCTTTTCGGGCTGGCTCGCGCCCTTGCGCAGGTGGTAGGTGTGCAGCGGCTGGTTGCGCAGATCGAAGTCGGTGAAAATATTGCCCGCGCCAATAAAGGTGTTGCGGCCAACCACGCACATCTGCAGGCAGCTCAGCTGCGCCACCATCGAGTTTTCCATCAGTGTCGTCATAAACAGCGCGGCATGCCACGGCAGGTAGCAGCGGTCGCTGACCACGCTCAGCATCACCTGCGATCCTTGCATGATCGTAACGTTCTTGCCGATCAGGCTGTTCGTGATCACAACGCCCGCGCCAATGGTGCAATTATCGCCAATCACCGTTGGGCCGTGGATCGTTGCTGTCGGATCGATCGAGCAGTTTTTGCCGATTTTCACCAGGCGCGAGCTGGCCAGGAAGTGGTTGCGCCAGCGCGGCGCAAGCGGGTTAATCCGGTCGAGCAATGTCGAGAACGACACCGCCAGCTTTTCCTTCCAGCTTTCTTCCGCGCGCTGCTCGTGGATGCGGCCCAGCGAAAAAACGCCAAATGGCGAGTTCGCCAGGAAGACGTGCACCCAGTTTTCGATCGACAGAAACACCCGGCGCGGCACCTGGAAAATCAGGTCGCCCTGATTTGGCGCCATATAGGTTGGAATATGATAATAGCCCATCTCGCGCGGCTCGGTGTCGATGATCAGCGGCTGGGCTTCTTCCGTCACACCATATGGATAGTAAAACAAATCGGCGACGTAGACATTGTGCTGAATATCAAGCGTAATGCCATCTTGCAGGCGCAGGGCGTGGGTTGTGATCGATTTGTCATCGCGGGCAAAGGCAATCTGGCAGGCGTGACCGCTGGCCTTGGCCTGGGCGATGAATGTATCGATCAGTTCGCCGTTAAAGAAGAGGTTATCCCGGTAGACGAGTAGCTCTTCGCGATCGCTAGAAATTTCAGACGGGGAGTCCACTTCTTCTGCGCCGCGGCAATGGTGCGCCAGCAGATCGCGCTGGAGCAGCCAGAGTGGTTTATTTAGGATCCGGAGATCGCGGGCCGGCTCGCCGAAGGGGGGGATCGGTGTGCGCTCGCGGATAACGATGCGTTTCATAGGCTAGGTTCCCCTTGATGTCGGCCGGAGGGCGTAGTAGTTGAAGACCTCCTCCGGGGTGATTCACCCCTTTTACTATACAAGATAGCGTCAGTGTATCTCAAGGCGATGAGATTACATTCGCATTACGCACGCCCGACGCTAGCTTTGCAGTTTGTTATCTTGGCAGAGTTGGAAGCACGCTCACTTTCAGTCGATGGCGTCTTTGTCGATGGCGAAGGTGCAGGTGTTGCCGCCCATCGCGCGGCACTCGATCTCTTCCATGTGGAAGGAGTGGCCGCCGGTCACCCAGGTCAACGCTTCTTCCAGAATGCCCTGCGCCAGGTGGCAGCACGGCTTGTCGCTGTGCCGGCCCCAGCACACCGGGCACTTCTCGATGATGTAGAGAAACTGGCCCTTGCGCTCTTCCACCCGCGTCGGCTGATCCGAAAAGCGGTCGAAGGTTTGCGCGGTCGCATTCAGCGCGATCTTCATCTTCATCGTCATCGGCATCAGCTTGAGCGCCAGGTCGGCCATGCCGAGCAGCGGGCCAAACTCCTTCAGGCCGAGGTTGAAGGCGTAGCGGCCGGCGCGCAGCTCCATGCCGCGTGCGCCGCGCGGGCCATACATCGTCTCGGTCGATTTGGAGATGGTGGTCAGGTCGGCAAAAGGAAACTCGCGCTTGAGGTTGGAGGGCGGGTAGGTGTTGACCAGGTGGCGCGCGCCAGCCAGGTTGAGCAAGGCGTTGACGCCGTTGCGGCCCATCACGTCCTCAAGGCTGATCAAATACAAGCGCCCGATCAGGTTCGGGTAAAAGCGCGGCTCAAGGTCAGTTGCGGTGCCACGTTCCTCTGGCATTGCCCGGCTCCTTATGGGTCTATTGCAGCAAGGAAAAGCTGAATGTGCGGCCCAGAAAGCTCCGTTCATTGTACACGATGCAATGTTGGTAGTCAACCGCATCAGAAGGACTTCGGTGGGGTGCGCAGGTAGTACTCGCAGCACGATCTTGGCCGAAAATCGGATGCTGCGGCTGTTTAGCCTGGGCCAATTTACTCGGGCCGGCTATATTCAGCCGGCGGAGAAGCTGGTACAATCGTCGGTGCTCGTGAGCATGCCGAACGAAAGGCCGATTGTGGGTGTTGCACGCGGAATCCGAGGTGCGATCGCTGAACAAACCGCTTCATTCGACGCTGCACTACTAGCGGTCGCGCTGCTTGTGGTGGCGTTGGGTGCGGCGCTGATGGGTGTGCAGAGCGATACGTGGTGGCAGCTGCGCACCGGCCAAGTGATCCTCGCGACCGGCAGCGTCCCAACGCGCGATATCTTTAGCTCAACAGTATCGGGCGCATACTGGCCCAACCACGAGTGGCTGGCGCTGGCGATTTTTTACGGCCTTTACACGATTGGCGGCTTGCCTGCCCTGTTGCTCGGCTGCACGGCGCTGGTAGTGCTGACCTGGGCCGGAATTGCGTGGCTCAGCGAGGGGCCGGGGCGCGTGCGCGCAGCCGCCGTGCTGCTGGCAATGCCCGCGCAGTCGGTGATC
>LJCR01003200.1 GCA_001399705.1 Kouleothrix aurantiaca | reverse complement strand
GTTGAAGGTCGCTCCTGATTGCCGAGACGAAGGACGAGAGACGAATGACCAAATTGGCTTCGTCATTCGTCCTTCGTCTTTGGTCAGAACCAGCAACGGATTTCCGAAGACTTTACTAGCGCAGCGCGCCCTTCAGCACAAACAGAATATTGGCCGGGCGCTCGGCCAGGCGGCGCACCATGTAGGGGTACCATTCTTCGCCATACGGCACATACACGCGCATGCGGTAGCCCTCGCGCACCAGCTGCTCCTGCAAATCGCGGCGAATGCCATACAGCATCTGGAACTCAAAGCGGTCGAGCGGAATGCTGCGCTGGCTAGCATAGTTGCGCGTGGCCTCGATCATCTTCTCGTCGTGCGTGGCGATGCCAGGGTAGTTGCCCTCGCTCAGCAGCATCTGCATGAGCTTCACATAGTTCTTGTCGGTGTCGGCCTTGTCGGGGAAGGCGACGCTGGCGGGCTCGTTATACGCGCCTTTGCACAGGCGCACGCGCGCGCCGAGCTTGTTCAGGGCGCGGATGTCTTCTTCGCTGCGGTACAGGTAGGCCTGAATGACCACGCCGACGTTCTGCTGGCGCGCAAACAGCTCGTTGAAAATATCGAGCGTGACCTGCGTGTAGCCCGAGCCTTCCATGTCGATGCGAATGAAATTGCCGAACTGCGCGGCCTGCGTGATGA
>LJCR01003194.1 GCA_001399705.1 Kouleothrix aurantiaca | reverse complement strand
GCTTGGGCCGAATGGCGCGGGCAAAACCACCACGCTCCGCATGCTCTCGACGCTCTTGCAGCCCAGCGCCGGCCGCGCCACCATCAACGGCTACGACCTGGCGAGCCAGCCCGACATGGTGCGGCGCAACCTGGGCGCGGTGCTGACCGGCGAGCGCAGCATCTACTGGAAGCTGACCGGCCGCGAAAACCTGGAGTATTTCGCCGCGCTCTACCACCTGCCGCCCGACGTTGCGCGCCGCCGCGTTGCCGAGCTGCTTGAGCGCCTGGGCCTCGCCAATCGCGCCAACGACGCCGTCGAAGGCTATTCCTCGGGCATGAAGCAGCGCATCGCAATCGCCAAGGCGCTGCTCGCCAGCCCGCCGGTGGTGCTGCTCGACGAGCCGACCGTCGGCCTTGATCCGCAGTCGGCGCGCAACCTGCGCGAGCTGATTTTGGAAATCAAGGGTGAAGGCCGCACTGTGCTGCTCACCACCCACTACATGGAAGAGGCCGACCTGCTGTGCGACCGTGTGGGCATCATCGACCTGGGCAAAATCATCGCGCTCGACACGCCCGCCGCGCTCAAGCGCTCGATCCGCCAGCTCGACGTGATGCAGCTCGAAGTCGAAGCCTTTGACGAGGCGCTGCTGCCTGGGCTGGAAGCGCTGCCCGGCGTGCAGCACTGCGCCGCGCGCTAC
>LJCR01003196.1 GCA_001399705.1 Kouleothrix aurantiaca | reverse complement strand
GCCTACACGCTCAGCGCGCTGCGCGAGCTTTCGCCCACCACTGCCCTGCTGACCGATCTGCGCCGGATTGCTCAGGTTGAAACGCCCACTACCAGCACGGTCATCATCTCGCTGACCGAGCGTTATGCTCCACTGTTCGCCGAGCTGGCCGTGCCGATCCTGCCCAAACACCTCTTGCTGGGCTAAAATCCCGCCACGCTGAACCTGTGGGATGCCACCACCGGCACCGGGCCGTTCCAGCTTGGCGAGCGCCAGCCCGGCGCGTCGATCACGCTGAACGCCAACCCGCGCTTCTACCGCGGCGCGCCACTGCTCGACCGGGTGGCCTTTCTCGCCGCCGACGCCGACGTGGCGGTGAATGCCTTGCGCGACGGGCGGCTGGGCCTGGCCGAACTGCCCTGGGCGCAGGGTCGCACGCTCAGCCAGACGCTGCCGAGCATGCAAAGCGGCAGCTACCCCGAAAACGGCTACTACTTCCTGGCTTTTAATACGCGGCAGGGCCGCATGTTCAGTGACCCACGGCTGCGCGAGGCGCTCGCCCACGCGATCGACATGCCGGCGCTCGTGAATGCCGCCACCGACGGCCAGGGCATGCCCATCGCCACCGGCATTGTGCCGGGCAGCTGGGCCGCGCCAGCGCCGCCAAGCAGCACGCTCGACCTGGCGCGCGCGCGCACGC
>LJCR01003195.1 GCA_001399705.1 Kouleothrix aurantiaca | reverse complement strand
CTCCCAGGCCGGGCGAGGGGAGCAGGTTGTTGCGCTTTCTGTTCCCCCCTCGCCCGGCCTGGGAGAAGCGCTAGGGCGTGAGGAAAACAGCAAGGGGCTTCCATACCATACCAGGGGGCGCGCCTACCATACCAGGGGGCTTCCATACCATACCGAGGGGCGCGCCTACCATACCAGGGGAAATAATAAGCAGACGCAGGGCACCATATGCCAGAACGGGGGCGACATACGCCAGAACGGGGGCAACATATGCAAGAAGCGTCTGTTCCACCAGCCCCTGCTTAGTTCACTTGCTCCCCGCAGCTTCAGCTTGCGCGGCACGCCCCATGCTATACTGATGCCGCAAGCAAGGGATCGAGCCATTGCAATGCCACGCAGCCATGACTTCTGATTCCTGATTCCCAAGAGGCTACCGTGGACACAGAGAGATCTTCCTATGATGCGGTCGTCGTTGGCGCGGGGCCAAATGGGCTCGCCGCCGCGATCACGCTCGCGCGCGCCGGCCGCCCGGTGCTGGTGCTCGAGGCGGCCTCGACCGTTGGCGGCGGCACGCGCGCGGGCGAGCTGACGCCGCCCGGCTTCACGCACGACCTCTGCTCGGCAGTGCACCCGCTCGGCGTCGGCTCGTCCTTCTTCCGCAGCCTGCCGCTGCACGACTACGGCCTGGGGTGGATCTACT
>LJCR01003197.1 GCA_001399705.1 Kouleothrix aurantiaca | reverse complement strand
ATATATATATGCTCATATATAGAGGAGAATAATCATGCCAAATGAAGCCGAGGCCCTCACCCGCCTGCCCAATCGCGCGGCGCTGAGCAATGCGCTCCGCCAGTCGATTGACAACAACACGCCGATTGCCGTGGCCCTGCTCGATATCGACGGCTTTGCCGACATCAATGCCGAGTTCGGGCAGAACGTGGGCGATATCGTGCTGCGCTCGCTCGCTAACCTGCTGGCCGACCTCGCGCCCGAGCGCGTGTTCCATCTGTCGGGCGATGAGTTTGCGGTGGCGCTGCCCGGCCGCTCGCTGGAGCAAGCCTTTTTGCAGATGGAGTCGCTGCGCCAAGCGGTGCATGCCTTTGATTTCAGCCTGCCCGACGGGCGCAAGCTCGCCGTGACGATTGGCGTGGCGCAGTTCCCGCGCGACGCGAAGGACGCGCGCACCGTGCAGCAAGCCGCCGACGCCGCTCTCGCCAGCGCCAAAGAAGGCGGGCGCAACCAGGTCGCGCTGCCGCCCAACGAAGAAATGGTGATGAAGTCGTGCTACTACCCCGCGTCGAGCGTGCGCCGCCTCAAGCAGTTCGCCGAACGTCTGGCGCGCAAGGAATCGACACTGCTGCGCGAGGCGCTTGACGACCTGTTCCGCAAGTATGATGTGCCGTAGGGTTTTCGGGGTTGGGGATAGGGG
>LJCR01003198.1 GCA_001399705.1 Kouleothrix aurantiaca | reverse complement strand
GGCATGCATGCCGCAGCAATCACCAAGGTAGCGCATAACTACGACGCCATTGCGGCGCTCAGCGGCTCGCTTCAACCCGGCGATTACGTGCTTGTCAAAGGCTCGCGCGGGGTCGCCATGGGTGCGATCGTTGCGGCGCTTCAGCAGCCTCGCCCGGTAGCCCCGTAAGGCTGCGGGCGGCTGCATCATCCTGAGGAGAACCTATCGTGGGAAGTGCATTACGCGCAGTGCTGGTGGACAATATGTCGCGCGCGCTGCTGCTGGCTGCGGCGGCCTTTGCGCTGACGCTGGCCACGGGCGGCTACTGGGTGCGCTTTCTGCGCGAAAAACGTATTGGCAAGCAGATTCGCGCCGAAGGCCCGCAAAGCCATGTGATCAAAACCGGCACGCCAACTATGGGCGGGATTATTATCCTGCTGCCGGTGATCTTCCTCACGATCTTCTTCAACCTGGTCGATCGCTGGTCAATGCTGTTGCCGCTGGCCGTGCTGACGGGGTTTGCTGTGCTGGGCGGCATCGACGACTATATGTCGCTGGTGGGCACGCGCTCGCGCACCTACGGCTTCACGCCGCGCCGCAAGCTTATTCTCACCGTGATCATTGCCTTGGGGGCCAGCCTGGTGCTCTACCTGCCCGCCCCTTTCGGCCTGCAAAAAGCCGAATTCAAAGGCCCGGTGAT
>LJCR01003190.1 GCA_001399705.1 Kouleothrix aurantiaca | reverse complement strand
ACCGACGCCACCACGACTCGACGGCGGCTTGCGCGCGCACCATGTCTTCGTCAACGCCCCACTTGCAGGCCGTCCACTGCAAAATTTCGTCGGTGCTGCCGGTGAAGTTGCCCGTCACGCGCGCGGCGATCTCACTGTTGGCGCGCGGGTCGCCGCTCAGAAAGCTGCTCGATAGCTTCTGATTGCCGGGCGTGGCGTTATATGCCGCGTTCGCGCCCTTGTTCTCGGGCCGGCGCTTCACAGCCGCGGCGCACTCGGCGTCGCTGGGCAGCGCCGCGCCGGGCGGCAGCGTGCTGAAGTAGCGGCCGGTGCCGGCGGTCGGCGTTGCGGTCGGCACGGTTGCGGTTGGAACTGTCGCCGTGGCCGTCGGCGTGCTGGTCGGCGCGGCGGTTGCGGTTGGCGCGCTGGTGGACGTGGGCACAGGGGCCGCAGCCGCCGGGAACAGCTGGCTTTGCGGAATCACCTGTTTGGCCTGGCTGGCGCTCGACCACGCCAGCGCGATCTGGGCGGTGTTACTGCTTTCGTAGTATTCGAGCTTCAGGTCGTACTGCTGCCCGGCAAGGAGCGCAATCGTGCCCCGGTTCTCAGTGGCGGTGTGGCTAGTCCAGTTATTCACCAGGCGCTTGCCATTCACCCACAGGCGCACGCCGTCGTCGGAGGTGGTGTAGAAGGTGTAGGTT
>LJCR01003193.1 GCA_001399705.1 Kouleothrix aurantiaca | reverse complement strand
ATATTGAAGATATCGACTGGGATGCGCGGGTTGAAGCCATGCAGATTAACCTGTTCGGCACCGTGCTTATGACTCGCGCCGTCATCCCGCATTTTCGCCCGCGCGGCTATGGCAAAATCATCAATCTTTCCGGCGGCGGGGCAACTGCGCCGCTGCCACGCTTCAGCGCGTATGCAGCTTCGAAATCGGCAGTGGTACGCCTTACGGAAACATTTGCGCACGAACTGCGCGATGCCCATGTAGATGTGAACGCGATCGCGCCAGGTGCCTTGAATACGCGCCTGCTCGACGAGGTACTGGCCGCCGGCCCCGAACACGTCGGCGACGACTTCTACGCCCGTTCGCTCAAACAGCGCGACCAGGGCGGCGCGCCGTTGGAAAAAGGCGCAGCGCTGGCCACCTTCCTCGCTTCAGCAGCGAGTGACGGTATCACCGGCCGGTTGCTCAGCGCGGTGTGGGATGACTGGGCCACGCTGCCCGAGCGGCGTGAGCATCTAGAAGCTACCGATATCTACACGCTCCGGCGGATCGTGCCCGAAGATCGAGGACAGCAATGGTAAGAAATCTCTTCACCAGCCTGCCAATACGAGGCCGCCCATGCTCGGCGTAGGAATTGTTGGCTGCGGACTGATCGGGCACAAGCGTGCCCGCGCACTGGGCGAAGATCGCCTGGTGGCAGT
>LJCR01003192.1 GCA_001399705.1 Kouleothrix aurantiaca | reverse complement strand
GCCGGCGACGCCGGCGGCCGCGCTTGGCTAAATCGGGCGTCGCTTGGCTGGCGCTTTCATCGCGCCGTAGGCTCGCCCGATCTCGCACTCGAACGTACATTCTTCTGGCCGCTTGTCGCCCGGCGACCGAACGCGCACCCCGCTCGGCCTGATCACCTGGTCGGCGAACGACAGGCCGAACGACTTGATCACAATCACGAAGCCGTTCTCACCGCGCTGCCAGCGCTGCCAGAAGTCGTCGCGCTGCGCATCCGTCCAGCCGCTGCCGACCCAGCCGATCTCGCGGATCTGCCCGATACTATCATACAGGCCGACCTTCACGCCGCCGACCGTGTTCAGGAACTTGCCGGTGCCGCGCTTGTAATCGAGCACGACCACATCATATTCCTTCTCACGGTCACGAAAGCGCATCCAGTCGGTCGAGCGGGCGTTCTGGTAGACACTCCCGGCCCGCCGCATCACCCAACCCTCGCCCTCCCGCTGCCGAACCTCTTGCATCAGCCGCAGCTTGTCGTCATAGTCCTCGGCCCACCGAACCATCCGAATGGCCGGCCCGGTCTTGAGCAGCGGCACGCGGAACGATTGCAGCAGCTTGGAGAGCTCCGTCAGCTGCTGCAGCTGCGAGCAGGCCATCACGTCGCGGTACTCATGGTGGTCGAGCAGGTCGAACGCGACGTGAT
>LJCR01003191.1 GCA_001399705.1 Kouleothrix aurantiaca | reverse complement strand
GGCCATGCTGGAGCGCGCGCGGTCGAAGGTCGCGGCGGCTGGCGTGAGCGGGCGGGTGGAGCTGCACCTGGGCGAGGCCGGCGCGCTGCCCTGGCCCGACGCCAGCTTCGACATGGTGGTATCGCTGGAAGCGCTTGAGTTCTTCCCGCGCCCGCGCCGCGCCCTGGCCGAAATGGCGCGCACGCTGCGGCCGGGCGGCACACTGCTGGTGAGCAAGTACCCCGACGCCTGGGCGCGCACGCTGCCGCTCAAGGGGCTGACACGCGTGCACATGCGGCGCACGCTCGCCCGCCTTGGCGTTGAGGTGCAGGAATTTCGCACCTGGCAACCCGGCCATTATGAACTAACGCTTGCGCGTAAACAGTAGTGCGTCACTGTGAGAGTATGCTTTTTGCCACGAAGACTCGAAGGCACGAAGGTTGAATAGAAAACTTTGAGTCTTCGTGCCTTTGTGGCAAATGTTGGGTTATATTGAGAGCGCGCTTGTGCACAGTCACAGGTTCCGCAGTTCTGAAGTTCTGCTGTTCCACAACGGTAAACTATGACACAGGCTAACCCGCCATCCATACCGCTGCTGCACGGGCGCTACCGCATCGAGGAATTGCTGGGCACCGGCCGCCTCGCGGTGGTGTACCGCGCCTACGACGAGCGTTTGCAGCGCCAGGTGCTGGTGCATATGC
>LJCR01000320.1 GCA_001399705.1 Kouleothrix aurantiaca | reverse complement strand
ATCGTTCACAAACTTGAGGTCAGGGCCGCCAGTGAAGATCGTCGCATCCATGCCCGCGCCACTGCCCTGCGGCCCAAGCGCATAGCGGTCGTACCAGCTGATGTAGAACGGGTGCGCGTGGCGCTCGGTGATCGGCAGGCCGGCCCAGAACGCCGCCCGAAACAGTGTGGTCGAGTCCTGGCAGATACCACCACCAAACTCCAGCTGGGTCCGGTTCTGAATAATCGCGTAGCCCTTGACAAAGCCGTTGCGCTCGTCAATATCGCCAATATTCTGGTTGAACGAGAACTCTTCGCCCGGCGCAATCAGGATGCCTTGCAGCAGGTTCATGCCCGCGCCGATATTATGGATGCGATATTCAGCCGAACCCGTGAAATCGCTGCGCCCAACCGACACCAGTTCTTTGATGCCAAGCTGGTTGAGGTTGGCCTCGGTTACCTGCGGCGCAACCTCGCGCACCGGCAACGCCAGTTCGCGCTGTGGCGAGCCAATCGCAGCCAGAATATTGGTGATCGCCTGAGCTTCGTCCATGCGCAGGCCGGGCTTGCCCGGCTTGATGATCTTGAGGTTGCCGTCGTTCCAGGCCACACGAGGGTTTACGCTGCCGCGCCCGGTTTCGTTCGCAATATCGACAATTCGGCGGTTCAGGTAGTAAGGATTCAGCGCTACCGCCACACGGTCGGTGCTGCTATCGGCCGGCACGCGCGCAATATCAAGCATCAGGGCGATATCGCTGGGCTGCCAGATATATTCTTTCTTTTCGACCTTGAGTGTGAGCGGCGCTTGGAGCATCGCTTCGATCTGCTGGCGGGCGCTGGCAACCGCTGTGTCGCTCAGGCGCGGCTCGACGTCGCGCGTTTGCACGGTCACTGCTTGCGGCTGCAAGGCGGTGAGCGCGGGCATAATCTGCGCCACGGTTGCATCCACAAGCACCTGCCGGCCGGTTGTGGCGGGCTGCGTCACCACCTGCACACCATCAAGTCGCAGTGTTGCGTCGGCGGGCGCGCGCTCAAGCGCGGCGGTTTTGGTGGCCACATACTCGCGCAGTTTGGCCTGGTCGAACGTCACGCGCAGTGGCAGTTCGAGGCCATTCTGCCAGATCGCGTACACTTCCTGAAGATTTTCGATCAGGCCATTCTGGCCGGCGGCGCGGTATGCGCTGCTGACGGCATCCTGAAAATCAAAGCTGACGCCGATGTCGGCGGGGGTGGGCTGGAGCTGCTGGCTGCCAACCGAAAGCGTGAGCGGGTGCTGCAGAAAGTCGGCGTGGCGCGCGCGCAGGGCATCTTCCGCCTGCTGAGGCGTCATTTCGCCCACCTGCAAGCCCTGAATCGTGACGTTCGGGTAGATCTTGCCCTGGTAGGAGCGATCGAGGTAGTACAGGCCGCCGCCGGCGCCCGCCAGCGATAATACCAGCAGCGCCATGACGATATAGAAGCCAGTATGCACGCCCCGGCGCGGCGGTTGCCACGCAGCTTGCGGGGCCGGCGGCGGGCCGCCCAGGCGCGGCAGCTCGGCAGGGCGGTCGGTGATCTCGTAGGCGGGCAGTTGGCGGGTCGGATATGACTCGCGAGGCGAGCGCCGATTCAGCCCTCGCTCAGAAAACAGCTCTTCAGCAGACACATGAGCCTCCAGAACATCTGCGACAGTTCTCGGCACCAATTACGAGCGAACGGGCGCGCCAGCGTGATAGAGCGCGTTGGATGGGGTATTCACGTTTCACCGCACTATAGCCGAAAGACACATGCCGTGTCAATGACTAGAAGATGAAAATTACTTACAATTTACAAGCAAGTTCTGCGCCACAAAGAAACTAAGCAGGCCCGCAGCCCGGCACCAGAATTTCCTCACCGAGTAGCACCCAAACCATTAGTGCGAGCGGCGCTTGCGCCAGCGCGGCAAGCGCCGAATTGGTTTGAGTCGTAAAGGGATGGCGCGCATGCGCAGGCGGGCCGCTGGCAGATGCAGGCGTACGCCGCTTATACGCCGTATTTCCGCCATGGAAGGGAAGTGCAGGCGGCGTTTACGCGCGGGCGGGGCGAGCTGAAGCTGATCAAGGATGATCTGGGCGATCTGGCTTGCGCCATCGCGTGGCACGGCGTCGGCAAGGCGCGCAACTGTGCCGGCGTATGTCGCCGGGTCCATCAGCTCGGCAATTGCAGGAACAATGCGGTCAGATGTTGGGCAGAATGCGCCAAGCTCATGATTCAGCACAAAGTCGATATTTCCGCGCTCTTGCATGCCCACGGCTTCGGTGACGATCACAGGGCGGCGCATCACCAGTGCCTCCATGAGCGTGCCCGGGCCCGCCTTGGTAACAATGATGTCGCTGGCGGCCATCAGCACTTCCATATTATCAACAAAGCCGTAAATATGGATGGAAGATCGCAAGCCCAGCGCCTGAAGGTCGGCGCGCAGTGCAGCATTTTTGCCCGTCACCACCAGCAACTGTACATCGGGATAGGATCGATCCAGCATCAGCACAAGGTCGCGCAGCTGGCCCGAGCCAACGCCGCCGCTTGTGAGCAGCACAGTAAATGGCTCGGCATCGACGCCCAGCGCTGCCCGCGCCTCCGCGCGTGTGCCGCCGTAGGCCGCGAACTTTGGGTGCACCGGGAAGCCAGTACGAACAAGCTTGCTGGCCGGGAAGCCGCGTTTCAGCAGCAGCTGGTAGGCTTCCTGTGTCGGCACAATGCACAGCTCCGCGCCCGGGTCGGCCCACGACGAGTGGAGGCTCACCAGGTCGGTCACCACCGTCACAAAGCGAAACGACAGGCGGTACGTAGCGCGGGCGTTACCAATCAGGCGGTTGACCAGCGGGTGCACAGAAACGACGAGGTTTGGGCGTGTTTCTTCAAGCACGCGCACAATATTGCGATGCGCGGTCAGGTACACAAACTGTGTCAGCGCATCAACCCGGCGCGGGCCATCGGTCACCTGAAACATGAGATCGAACACGGGCAGCCAGCGCGTCGAAAGCTGGCCGTAGAGGTCGGGGGCATCGCGCACCAGCGGCAGGCGCGTGCTGGTGAGTAAATCGACGATATGGCGCTCGGTAGAATCGCCCGAAAGCTGAGCAAGCGCCGCATTGATCGCATCGGCACCGGCACGGTGGCCGCCGCCGGTATCGGAAATAGCAAACAGAATATTTGGTGTCTGGCTCACGGAAGGCTCCTCACAGCCGGCGGCGCGTCATCATCCCAGTGTGCAGGCATGGCCTTGTGGCCCGCCGCGCATGGGCCAAGAGCTGGCCCGCAACCCTTTTCTTCCGGCTGGCATGAACCTGCGGCAATCGTCACCGCGCCAACGAGCCAACACGAACCGCGACACCGGTTCACAGAAATGCAGCAGTGCAGCCGGATGTCGTCCTTACCTTATGCCTGACTATCCTACCATACCACGCACGATCGTGTAAAGCTTGCGCCGGTATGCTATAATCCACAATCACTGGATTAGCTTCTTGGGCACCTGCGGGGGGATTATGCTTCAACCCCAGGCCGCGTCCACAGTCCTATCATCTACCCAGCCAGCCCAGTCGCTGCTGCCGCTCAAGCTCACGCCACCGCCACTCCGCGATGGCGTTTTGCTCCGGCCTGATCTGCAAGCCTTGCTCTCCGAGGTGCGCTTGCATCCGCTGACGCTGGTGATCGCTCCGGCTGGCTACGGCAAGACAACGCTGCTCTCTCAGTGGGTTGCTGATCTGCAGCGTACCAATGCACCTGTGTGCTGGCTCTCGCTCGATCGCGGCGAGCGCTACCCGGCGATGTTTCTCGCGTACCTGATTCGCGCATTCCAGGCTATTGCGCCACAGCTTGGGCAGGAGGCATGGCGCGTGCTCTCGGGTGCTTCGAACATGCAGCGCGACTGGCCGCTGGTAGCGGGCGCGCTGTGCAGCGATTTGCAGCGCATGCTGCCAACCACGACCTTTCTGTTTCTGGATGATCTCCAGCAGGTCATGGATTCGGCGGTGATCGGCCAGATTTTAAGCTACCTGCTGCGCGCCGCACCGCCCACCTTACACATTGTCATAGCCGCGCGCCGCGCCCCGACTTTTGCGCCGATCTCGCGCCTGCGCACCGAAGGCCGGATTCTCGAGCTGTCGCAGCGCGAACTTCACCTTTCGGTTGAAGATGCGCGCCAGCTGATGGCCTCACAAGGCGTTGACCTAAGTGATGCCGACCTGACGGTGCTGCTCGCGCGAACCGAGGGCTGGGCGCTCAGCATCCAGCTTGCCGCGCGCGCGCTGGCCAGCCAGCCCAGCGAGCGGCGCACCGATTTCGTTCAGGCGCTGGCTGGCAGCCAGCAGCAGCTGCTGCGCTACCTCGCCACCGAGGTGCTGGCCGATCTGCCCGCCGAGCTGATCGATTTTCTGCGGCTGGTTGCGATTCCCGAGC
>LJCR01003189.1 GCA_001399705.1 Kouleothrix aurantiaca | reverse complement strand
ATGGCAAGCCGCTGGCCGGCGTGGCAGTGGTGACAACCAACCCCGCCACCGGGCTGAGCTATGTCGTCACGCTGCAGGCGCTGCAAAGCGACTTCGACGGGCAGCTGCCCACCTTTAAGGCGATTCTGAACTCTTTCCAGATGGCGAGCTAGCGCGCTTTCAGCGCAGGGGATGGGAAATAGGGGGTTGGGATCGCAATACAATCCTGATGCTCTGGCCTCCTGATCGTTTCTTAAAGGTTCTTAACCGCTTGCATAGATTACGCAGCAGCCGCACTGGCCTCGCGCCGTGCGGTTCCTGTAAATTTCGCAGCACGAGAATTTGCCACTGCAGCGCATTCGCCGGAAAGTGACAGTTTTTTTACTGTACGGGTCGCCGGTGGCTCTGCTATAATGCGCCGCAGGTCGCTCGCAATCTCGCACCAGGAATGTGCCCATGCTTGCCCCTAATACTTACGTCCACGATCGCTACCTCGTGGTTCGCGCGATTGACGGATCCGTCTATGAAGCGCTAGACATGACGAACCGCGCGCAGGTTGCGCTGAAGCTGCTTGCCGGCGGCGCCCGCGAAGGCGCATGGCCCCAGATCGAACGCGCGGCGCAGGCGCTCAAGGCGCTGCGGCATCCCCATCTCCCCGCCATTCTCGATTACTTCCGCGAAGGCGACGATGCCGTCGTGGTG
>LJCR01003188.1 GCA_001399705.1 Kouleothrix aurantiaca | reverse complement strand
GTATGCTGCCCGGCAGAGATACTGACAATGCCCATCACGCCTAGCACCGTCACACCCAGGTTCAGGCGCAAAATCGTAAAACTCAGCAGCGACCAGGGCAGCACTGCGAAGACATACAGCAGCCCTTTGCCAAGCAGCACCAGCAGCATTGCCTGCGCCCGCGCGCCATGTGTCAGTTCCCAGCTGCGCCGCAGCGCGGCAAATGGCCCGCGCCGCTCAAACACTATCGCCGCCACATACAGCGCCAATTGGCCATACAGCGCCGACGCCGCGACGGCAAAGGGCAAGAGCATCACTCCTGTGCACAGCCGGAGTGGGTCGCTCAGTGCAAACTGAGCGCCATAGGCCAGCAACGTCAGTGGGGAAAGCAAGTCGCTTGCGGTCGCTGCGATCAGTCGTTCAAGCAGCACCGGCAGAAGACCAGCCAGCATCAGGGTGGGGTAGCTGCGCAAGCCGGCGCGCAGTGCCGCGCCACTATTCACGCGCTCGCCGCCAAGCGCAGGCACAATCGCCGCCACCAGCATGCCTTGCTGCAGCACGCCCAGCAGCAGCGCCAGCACCAGGTTCGCCGACAGGTTCAGTGCCCAGATCAGCATGCTATTTGCCAGCATTGAGCCTGAGCCGCTGAAAACAAACGCAAACAGGCGCTGGCTGAGCAGGTTGCTGCCAATCGTTATCGGC
>LJCR01003187.1 GCA_001399705.1 Kouleothrix aurantiaca | reverse complement strand
GCGGCTCGATGCCCAGGCGCACGCCGCACTGGGCCGCGTAGGGCAGCGCGGCGGCAATGCCATCGGCGACCATGCCGCGCGCCGCAGCGATGTCTTTGTCTGGCGCGGGGCCGCAGACCAGCACCAGCAGGTCGGTGCCAAGCGCGGCGGCCTCGTCGATGGCGCGCAGGTTGTCGTCGATGCGGGTCTGGCGCTCGGCGGCGCTCGCGGCCGGGAAAAAGCCGCCCCGGCACAGGCTCGACACGCGGAGCCCGGCGTCGCGCACCAGCTTCGCACTGGCGGCCAGCCCGGCCTGCGCCACCTTATCACGCCACGGCGCGATCCACGGGATGCCGGCGCGCGCGCAGCCTTCGACCGCCTCGGCTAGACTCCAGCGTTGGGTAGTGGCGGTGTTCAGGCTCAGGCGCGATAGATCGGTAAGTTCTTGCACAGCCTTTTCTTTCCTTTTACCACGAAGACACGAAGGTTTAGGGATAAATAAGCCGCAAAGAGCGCAAAGAGCGCGGAGGAGCTGGGACACAATGATAAGATGACACGATGACAAGATGAACGTTTCAACGCTCTCTCGCGTCTCGTATCTCCTCGTCTCGTGTCTCGTGTCTCTAAAATCTCCGTGCCTCCGTGTCTCCGTGGTAAATAATCTCGAATCTCAAATCTCCTCCGTGCCTCCGTGGTTAGTTT
>LJCR01003185.1 GCA_001399705.1 Kouleothrix aurantiaca | reverse complement strand
GCTTGATGCACATGGGCTCGCGCCGCCCCGGCACCCGGCGTCGGGGCTTCGCCCCGAACCCCGAATTTGATGTTGTTATCTACAACAGCGCTGGTGTGTCATGCCTCCGTTATGCCAAAAAGCTGGCATCTGCCAATCAATCCAGTACTGGCTTTCACCATCGCCGCAAGGCATAGCAACGAGCGCTGAAAACGATACAGACGCACTTTGCCGGAGGGGGTCCGGGGGCATCGGCGAGGGTTCCACCAGTCGGCCTGTCCTGAGCGTGTCGAAGGAGGGCACGAGGGCGAAGCGCCCCGAGAAAAGCAATTGCGAACCTATAACCCCTTCAGAACGGGGCATTGCTTAGAACATTCTGTACGGCGCGCTGTTCAGCCTCCGAAAGTTCGGGTTTCAAACCCCTTCAGAGCGGGGCAGGGTTCCTCAGGAGCGCGCACCGTCAAGCAACGCGCCCAGCCTGTGTGTTTCAAACCCCTTCAGAGCGGGGCATTGCTGCGTAGCTTGTTATCGAAGACGAAAGTGGCAACCGTTATTACGTTTCAAACCCCTTCAGAGCGGGGCATTGCTGCGTAGTTGAGGAATTTCCTTTCCGACCTGGGAAGCCGCTACGTTTCAAACCCCTTCAGAGCGGGGCATTGCTGCGTAGAGTGTCCGCCAACAGGTCAGAATCAAATGACAGAGA
>LJCR01003186.1 GCA_001399705.1 Kouleothrix aurantiaca | reverse complement strand
GCTCGGGCGCGGCGCGGCGGACGCAGCTTCCAAGGCTGTCAGCACCCCCAGCGCGGCATCGACCTCGGCCGCGCCGAAGTCGTCGCGCAGTGCAGCGAGCGCGGCGGCGCGGGCGCGCTGGTTGGGGATGGCGAGAATGGCGCGCAGTTCGTCGTGCAATGTGCTCATGCGGTGTGTTCCTCTGTGCGGCGCGGCGCGGGCGTTCGCCAGCGGCTACTTGCCCGCTCCGCGCCTGATTCTTTGGCTGGCGAACCAGCCGGGCTTGCCCTGCGCTCGCGCGCATGGGGCCGCGCCGCCGATCCGTAAATCGGGCGGAATACTGGCCGGCCCAGCCGGGCGCGATGGGAGAAACCACCCGAAATCCCTGGTTGTTGTTCCTGTTGTTCGGGTTGTTCCTGTTACGCGCGCCGCAGTGCATTGCCGGTTCCTCCACGCAACCGGCAGCCTGCGGCAATCTCAGGGCAGCCCATAGGCGCAGGCACGCTGCACCTACCAGCTTATGGCGTGGCACCGCCACGGGCGCGCCACGCGCCCAGCAGCCGCCCAACATGCCCGAGCAGCTCGGACACATGGGCATACTGGCCGGGAGCAAGCAGTTTCAGATCATAGCCCAGCCGCAGGTAGAGCCGCACTTTCGCCAGCTCGACCTCGGCCTGCTGGAGCCGTCGCGCGGTTTCGTTGG
>LJCR01003180.1 GCA_001399705.1 Kouleothrix aurantiaca | reverse complement strand
CAACGAGGCTTTTCACCGCCCTGAAACCTCACCTGGGATTGGGCAACGAGAAGACATGGCAAATGCGCCATGTCTTTTTGTTTCTATGCATGCACATTTGCACGCCGCCGCATTCTGTGGCACGATCCGCACGGAACGGTGAGCGGGTGAAAGGATGACAAGATGACAAGATGACAGGGTGCCAATTAGAAGAAACGTGCAACCTGCAAATCTACAACTTCAAAACCTCCGTGCCTCTGTGCCTCTGTGGTAAATTTTTGCGGTACATCGGATGAAGACAAGATTCGCCCCTGCTGATGTGGTCGGTGGTCATTCGTCATTCGTCGTTCGTCCAACCTGCAACCTTCGAACCTATAAACCTGTAACCCGGTTGAAAGGCGGCTATGCCCAAACGCATCCTGATCTGCGCCACGCAGGTGCCCTTTGTGCGCGGCGGCGCCGAGCTGCTGGTCGAGGGTTTGCGCGACGCCCTGCGCGCCGCCGGCCACAGCGTGGACGTGGTGAGCCTGCCGTTTGCGTGGCAACCCCACGAGCGCATTGCCGAGTCGGCGCTGGCGTGGCGGCTGCTCGACCTGACGCACGTGAATGCCGTACCGGTTGACCAGGTGATCTGCACGAAGTTCCCTTCCTACGCGGTGCGCCACCCGCGCAAAGTCGAGTGGCTGGTGCACCAGCATCGCCAG
>LJCR01003181.1 GCA_001399705.1 Kouleothrix aurantiaca | reverse complement strand
TGGTGATCTTCGGCATGGGCATTCTGCTGCCCACCATGCTGGCGGCCTTTCAGGCGAATGTGCTCGCCGCCGCCGGGCAGGTCGATGTCACCGTGACGCAGAAATCGGGCGAGGCCTTTGCGCGCAGCACGCTGAGTAAGGTGCGCGCCGTGCCGGGTGTGCGCGTGGTGGCGGGCTCGCTCAGCCGTACGATCAACATCCCGACGGGCTACTATGGCCGCGCCCAGCTTGGCGCGCTCACGCTCACCGGCATCGACATCGACGCCGCACAGGCGCTGCGAACCTACCCGGTGAAATCGGGCCGTTTCCTGCGCGCCAGCGACGAAAATGCTGCCGTAATAACTGCCAACCTGGCCGAGTCGCTGGGCCTGCAGCTCAACCAGAAGCTGCACCTGCCCACCGCCGACGGCGACGTGTCGCTCAAGGTGGTTGGGCTGCTGCCCGCGCGCTCGCGCCCCGGCAACGAAGAAGTGCTGGTGACGCTCAGCGAAGCGCAGAAGCTGCTGGCCCTGCCCAACCGCATCAACACCGTCGAGGCCAACTTCGACGTTACCGACCAGGCCCAGCGCGCCGCGATTGAGCAGAATATCCAGAATGCGCTTGGCGACAACTATACGCTCGGCGGGCTGTCGGGCGGCGGCGAGCTGCTGGCCGGCTTGCAGACCGGGCGGGCGGCGTTTAGC
>LJCR01003179.1 GCA_001399705.1 Kouleothrix aurantiaca | reverse complement strand
TGCCGGCTGCCGGTGCGCCGCAGGCCGCCAGCAGCAAAGCCAGCGCCAGCATCGCCGCGCCGCGCGCCGCCCACCCGCGATATGTTCCGATATTCATGATCATCTCCTTTGCCGGCCACGCAATTGGGCCGGGTCGGGGATGATCATACTACGCGGGCGGGCAGCGTGGGGTGATATGGACGTGAACAGGAGATGAAGCGGGCATCGCCAGTGAAGTTCCAAGTGAGATTTGGGGCAGGGAAAGGCCTTTTTGTCTATCACAATGGCTAATCCCTATCCCCTATCCCCGCGCTGAAAGCGCCCTATGCGCCCGCCGGCTCGGCGAGGCGCAGCAGCGGCAGCAGCTCGTCGCCATCTTCATACGGCCCGATCACGGCCATGTGCAGCGCGCCTTCCTGCAGCACGCGCCCGGCCACACGCAGCACATCGTCGCGCGTCACCTGCTCCACTTCGCTCACCACCTGCTCGACGGGGATGACGCGGCCGTAGCGCTGCTGGTGCGAGCCATTGCGCGACGCCACCGACCATGTGTCTTCCAGCGAAAGCAGCATGCCCCCCTTCACCTGCTCCTTCACGCGCGCCAGCTCTTCGTCGGTGATGCCACTGGCGAGCGCGGCGCGCAGCTCGCGCATGGTCGTTTCCACGCACGGGCGCAGGTTGTCGGGCTCGACGCTGCCATACAC
>LJCR01003183.1 GCA_001399705.1 Kouleothrix aurantiaca | reverse complement strand
CGCGCTGCCGCCCGCGATGCTTGCAAGCCAGTACGATCTGGCCGTGGCACAGGCGTGGGTTCAGTATTTAGCGGGCGACGTGCCGTCCGCCGTTCGGTTTGCGGCGATCGCTGCCGAGCTTGGTCCGCGCGATCCAGCCGAGCGGCTGGGTCTGGTGATGCTCGAATCGTTTCTGGCGATCGGTCGGCGCGACCTCGCGGCGGCGCGTGACCACAGCACGCTCGCGCTGTCGCTGCTTGGCACCGCGCAACCGACGCAGCGCGCCCTGCTGCTGCTGAGCCTGGCACAGCTGCAATGGCTGGCCGGTGACCAGTCGGCGCTGGCGACGGCGCGCGAGGCAGTGGCGGCGGCGCGCGAAACCACAAGCCCGCTGCTGGCCGCCAGCACGCGCGAATTGCTGGTTGGCTTGCTGCTGGCAGCCGGGCGGCGGCGCGAAGCGGAAACCGTGTGCCGGCAGGCAATCGCGGCGGCGGGCAGCGAAAGCCCATTCAGCGCTGATCTGATCGGCATGGGGCAGATACGCTACGAGGCGGGCGACACGGCGGCGGCGCTGGTGATGCTCGAAGCAGGCATGCAGGCGGCACAATCGCGCGGCCCGGCGACAAGCATCCTTACCGGCGGGCTGGTTCAGGCCCTGGCGCTCGCCGACGTGGGGCGCGCGGCCGATGCGCCCGCTGCGCTCG
>LJCR01003184.1 GCA_001399705.1 Kouleothrix aurantiaca | reverse complement strand
GTGCGCACAGCGCCTGCAACCGCCTGGAGCGCGGCTTCGAGATCGGCGGCGACCATGCGCTCGACCTCGGCGGTGGGCACAAACGCCGCCAGCGGCCCGAGCAGCGGCGCGAGATCAAGCGTGAGCGTGGCCTTCAGATCGGTAGCGTTATCGACGGCCAGGAGCTGCCAGTGCGCTTCGACCGGCACCGGGCGGAGGGTAGTGAATATGACTTCGCGGCCATCCTGCCAGCGCACTTCACCTTCACTGCGCAGCGTGCCGAATGGCCCCAGCGCCATGTGGGTTGCCACTCGCGCAAAGTTTGGGCGCTGCTCAAGCAGCTCAATCCGGCGCACACGCGGTAGCAGCGTCGCAAGTCGATCGGGTTCGGTGAGCGCCGCAAACACGGCGGCGGGCGGGGCGGCAATGCGCCGCTGGCGCGAAACACGAATCATGAAGAGCCTCGTTGAGTGAAGGAATGCCAGCAATTGTCTATGCTAGTACGCGGCGCTTCGCCATCTGGATCGCCCGGGCCGCATGGCCGCGCTGAGTTGACTACCCACGGAGTACGCGCTCAACATATTCTGATGTGGTATCTGAACTGGATATATTTATCTGGAACAGGGAAGCAGAACCTGCACAACAACAAAACGCCCTAGCCGCACTTCCGCGCTAGGGCTTTACCGCATTATAGTTTGCTGGGG
>LJCR01000318.1 GCA_001399705.1 Kouleothrix aurantiaca | reverse complement strand
CGACCAGGCTGGTCGTCAATCGCTTGGCGTTCTTGAGCAGGCGGTCCAGCTCCTCGGTCACTTTCCCGGGGCCGACCGTCGGCAGTGTCGTTAATCGATAGCGCATACAACTCACTCTGTGTTACAGCGGCCAGCAGACGGCGCGCTTAGGTTCCGGCAAAGGCGCGGAGTTCGGCGTCGTTAGGCTCGACCCGCCCGACGAACACCTCATTATGGCGGGCGCCCACACCGTCGCCCTCCCACACCAGCACCAGCTCTCCGCGTCCCTGGCGCTTGATTTGATTGACGTGCGCCGCGTGCAGCCCCTCGATTTTGTTGCCAAGCCGGGCTGCATCCGCGGCGTCCTGCTTGAGAATGGCCTTGATCGGCGCGTTGAGAAACACCGACAGCATCGCGGGGTCGGGGTTCCCGTTTTCTGTGCCGAGATACGTGTGCGCGTCCTGGTCGAGGGTCCAGAGATGCGCGTTGAACGTGCGCCAGGTCTTGGCTGCCATGGCCGCGAAGCCGGCCAGCGACGGAACCTGCGCCATGTACGCGAACTCGTCGATGATTGCCACGGTCGTGCGCCGCCGGTCACGGATCGGCGAGCGCACGAAGCGGTTGAGCGCGCCGAACGCCTGGCCATAATAGAAGGTGCGCACCGTGCCCTCCGGGACGCCGGAGAAGTCGTAGGCGGTGAGGTCGTGGGTGAAGTCCCAGTCGATCGTGGTTCGCTGGTTGAAGGTCGCGCCGCGCGACCCTTGCACCAGCCGCAGCCCGATCTCGTAGGCCAGGCGCTTGGCCTCGTCGCTGCCAATGTCAGACAGCGCGTCGCAGAGATCGGCGACGATTGGCGTGTGATCCGGCTCAAGGTTCTCCAGGTTGAGCCCGTGATACAGCTTTTGCAGCGCGAGATCCAGCAGGCCCTGCTCCAGGCTCTCCCAGATCCGCGGCCGGAACGCCGTCTTGCCGTCCGCCGTCGGCACATTGGTGCCCATGAGGACGGAGATCTGCGTGACGACGTGGTCGATCTGCGTGGCGATCGACGGCGCGTTGCCCGCCTCGTCGCGGGTCGCGACGATGTCCAGCACATTCACCTTCTGGCGCATATCGAGCACGTAGCGCGCCCCGCCGCGCCCCTCGCCGGACGCCTCGATCAGGCGGCGCGAGTGGCCCTGCGGCTCGTACATCACGATCTGGTAGCCCATCGCCGCGAGCCGCATGGCCCAGCAGTTAATCGCAAAGGTCTTGCCGCTGCCGGTCTTGCCCAGCACCACCGCATGCGCGGCGCGCCGGTCGGCGAACGGGTCGAACATGATCGGCGTGTCGCCCTGGAGCATCCAGAGCAGGCCGTCCGTGCGATCCGGCTTGCGCAGGCCGAACGGGACATACTGCGTGACCGCCATCGAGCGCTGGCGGCGCGGCCGCGTGAGAGCGTCGATCTGCCCGGTTGGGGTGGCGCCGAAGAATTTCGTGAGCGGGCCCTGGCCGCCGATCGGCCGCATGAGCTTCAGGGTCGCGCCACCAGCCGTCTCGACCTTGCGCACGTTCGCGTTCAGCTCCTCCAGGTCGCGGCCCTGCACGGCAAGGACCATCCGCACGTCGTGCAGGGACTCGGTGTCCAGCACCTCTTGCAGCTCATACGCCGCCTTGAGCTGGCGCTCGGCGCGCACGTCACGCGGGCCCGAGCCGCTGCGAAGCTGCGTCATGCGGTTATTGACCGTGAAGTCGGCAAGCATCTCGGCCTTGGTGCGGCTCACAACGCCGACGTCGATCGACAGCGCCAGATCGAGATCCAAGCCCAGGATGCGGTGCAGCGTGGAGATCGTCCAGGTGCCCTTGAAGTCGTAGCTGGTGAGCAGCGCGAACAGTGGGAGATGCGACTCCTGCGGGGCCAGGTGGTCAGGGTATTCGGTGTACATCCCCGGCAGCAGCGCGGGAAGATCTGCGCGCGCCGCGCCGGTGTCGAACACGTGCTCGACGGTGTTAATCATATCCTCGGGGCGCATCCCATCGGGCAGCCAGGCCAGCAGGTAGTGATGGAGACCGCGCAGTGCGACCTGGGTCATCAACATCTCATACATCTGCCGGTAGGCTTTCAGCCAGCGCCGCCGCCAGAGTGGGCGGCCGAGCTTGTCCATGGTGCGCTGCCATGCCTCAACCCCGACCCCACCGACCGACTCGAACGCGAGCAGCACCTCGCGCGCGAGCTGCGGCGAGAGTTGCCCCAAAATAGCGTCGATCTGGGCGGGCGTCCGGGCGTCATCCCAGGCCCGCACGGCCTCGGCCAGCGGGGCAAAGGCTTTTGCCCGCACGTCCAGCGGGCGGGCGCGCGTCTCCATGACCTGCTGGGGGACGCGCAGATTAAAGCGTTCGGTGCGCGAGATAATACGGAGCGGGCCTTCGAGGCGGGCAAAGAAGGGCATCCACTGCTCGTCCAGCAACTCGACCTCGGCCCGCATTTCCTGCGGAAATGCGACCACCTCAAGAATAGTAGGCTCCGACACGGTCTCTCTCCGCTTTTCTTACACGTCCTCTGCGGACGGGCTATAGGGGCGCGCGACCACGCGACCCTCGCGATATAACGTCAGCATCCCCCGCTGGTCCGGCGACGAGGCGGGCGCTTCGGGGGTCAGAATATTGTCGCCGGCGACCTGGCGCATCTGATAGCCGATGCGAAGCTGAATCCGATCCAGCAGCGATAGGCCGCCCCAACGGGTCGTGAGCACAACCCCGGCCACGGCGCCCAGCACAATCAGGATGGTTTGGATCACCCAGCGCGCGCTGAGCCACGGACCGGTGATGCCGATCAAGCCAGTGACCTGCCAGGTGACGAGCGCGAGGATCGCGCCGCCGCCAATATTCGCGGTTGTCAGGATCGAGATCTGGCGATCCTGCCCGACGCCGCCGATGTCCTCTTGCTGCTGGAATGGCATGTGTTTCTCGATTCTTTCCAAACAAGCCGGCTGTAGTACGTGTGTGATACACGTGTTGTACGCCTGTACTACGCCCGTCGTACACCTGTACTACATCTGTAATACACCCGGACTGGAGGGGTCCTGCGTCGCGGATCGCCCAAGCGGTCCGCGGTCCCGGAATGTGGACCGCCCGGGTTCCACACCGTGTGCGATCCGCCCCGGTACGATGCGGGTCCAGGGCGCTAGAATGCCCTGGACCCGCATCGCCAACGTCGCGCGAGCGCGACGCGCACCCTTCTACGAGCCGTTGGCCTGGCTGATGATGAACTGGATCACCACGCCGAAGGCGACCATCAGCAGCGCACCGTTCCGCAGATAGTCGCGGTACTGCTGGAAGAAGGACGGGACGATCCCCTGGGCGAAGTAGGCCAGGAGGTACGAGCAGAAGCCCAGGCCGGCGGCGATCCAGACCCAGAAGCGCAGGCTGGTGAGCACCGAGACCGCGGTGCTGCGGGCGCCGGCGTCGGCGAAGGGATTGCTGCCGCCCTCCTGCGCGAAGGCGAAGGCCGGGTTGCTGACGAGCGTGAGCACGCCGGCGAGCAGCATGACCACGCAGATGCGGAACGCGAGCGCGAACCGCGGATTCTCGAATGCCTTGGTGACGGTTTGTGCGACGGTGTTCATTGGTGTTCTTCTCCAGTGTAGTGTGATGATTGGTACGACGGACAACCTACGATGACGACAAGTGCGGATCTTCGGCGATCGCCTGGTGGAGCGCGGGCCCCTTTGGTCGGCGGAAGATATACCATCAACTAAACTCCTCAGCCGGCGCCTCGGCGCCGCAGCACAGCAACAAATGCGCGATTCGGCACAGTCACAGCGTCGTATCTCTCACACTCAGCTTATCAGTTAAAAACGGGTTTGTATCGCCGCGACTGTGCCACTTTCGCGCCCCCCCGTCCTACTCACAGGTGGTACTATCGTCTTACCAGCGCAGCCGCGCGTGCCAGGCGCCGATGGCGGCTTCCATGGATGATCCGGCGTCTTGCAGCGGAATAACGATGCGAACGGTCACGGCTTTCCCCGGCTCCAGCGCCGGCGGCTGCCACTCCGGCGCGCGGCCGTTGCCTACACGCTTGAGAACCAGGTCGCTCGGAAGCAGGGTGATCGGCGCCGCGTCGCTCGCCAGCGTGACGCTGAGCGAGAGCGTCAGGATCGAGCTGCCGTTGCGCGTCGATACGTCCGCGCCGCTCGCGCGCACCGTCAGGTTTTGCCGCAGCAGCGCGGCGCGGGCAGCAGGCGCCGGAATGGTGAGCGTCAGCCGCCCGGGCAGCCCGCTCCCCCCACTCACTTCCCACCCGGCCACCTGCGATGCGGTCGCCGAGGGCACCAGGTAGGTAAGCTGCGTGCTTTTCTCGCCTGGGGTGCTGGAGGCGGGCGACCAGCGTGTGCCGTCGGGAAGAACCAGGGTTCCCTGTGGCGCATCAGGGCGCGCCACTGTCA
>LJCR01003182.1 GCA_001399705.1 Kouleothrix aurantiaca | reverse complement strand
GTCGAGCAGCTGGAGTTCGGGAAAGAAGGCCTGTGCAATTACGGCGCCTGCCTGCCAGCGCAGGCCAATTGTCAGCGGAGCGCCGGCCGCAGCACGGGCTGGCCCATTCCAGCCAGCCAGTTCAAGCCCGCCTCCAAAGTCGGCTGGGCTGCCGCGCAGCGCTGCGGTGTCGGCCCGGTGGCGCAAATATACAAACTCGCCGCTGCCCGGCACAAGCGCGCCAATCTGCCCATCGCCACTGCGTGTGAACGTGGCCAGCGCGCGCTCATCGACGCTCTGGCCGGCCATCCTGAGCCGCAGCTTGCGCGTATAGTTTCCGGCTGGCGGTGTGGCCGGCGCTGGGAAGCGCGGGAAATCGCGGGTGTTCACATAGCCCTCGCCGCCGGGCGTGGCCGGCAGCACGTCGGCGCCCAGGTACTGCGGGCGGGTGCGCTGCGGGTCGGGCACGAGCAGGAAGCGGTTCACCATCGCGCCGTCCGCTTCCAGCGCGATTTCCAGCTCGGGCAGCGGGCCGGCCAGTGGGTGCTGAATTTCAATCGCCGTTTTCAGGCGCTCATCTTCCCAGAATGTGCGGTAGCGCAGCACCAGCGGGTTGAGCGCGGCCACATCCAGCGGCTTGTCGCGCCGCACAACGCGCACTTCGCCAAACTGCGCCAGCGCCCGCACGCTCGGCAGTTGTGGGT
>LJCR01003176.1 GCA_001399705.1 Kouleothrix aurantiaca | reverse complement strand
ACCAGAAGCTGCGCGAGCAGCTCGCGATGGTGGGCTGAGCGACGTAACCACGAAGACACGAAGGCACGAAGGTTTGAAAGCGACTGATGAAGCTCGAATCTGACTCCTAAGAATCCTGATTACTTGCAGAACGCGCCGGCCGGAGGACACACGTCTTCCGGCCGGCGCGTGTTTTGCGGGTATTGTTCTTGCTTTCCTCGCGGTAGCAGAAATTCGATCTTGCACGGATGGAGACTATCTATGAGCACTGAGCTTCACGACTTCGAACGTTTCATGCAAGAACGCGAGGCTGCCGCGCGCGCCTACGTGAACGGCGACCCTGCGCCGCTGGCCGATCTTTCCGCCCGCACCGGCGACGCAACGTTTTTCAGCCCCGCGGGTAGTGTCGTGAGTGGCACGGGCACGGTGTCGGCGCGCTACGCGGAAGACGCCAAAGGCTTTGCGACCGGCAGCGACACGCATTTCGAAATCATCCAGATGGGCGCCAGCGACGGCATCGCCTACTGGGTTGGCTACCAGCGCGCAATGGCCAAGCTACGCGGCAAGGACGAGGCGGTGCCGTTCGACCTGCGCGTAACCGAGATCTACCGCCGCGAGGGCGGCAACTGGAAAATGGTGCACCGCCACGCCGACGCACTGAATGACAAACCCGCCAAGTAATTTCTGCACAACGCAGCTAGAAAC
>LJCR01003177.1 GCA_001399705.1 Kouleothrix aurantiaca | reverse complement strand
TAAAGCCCCAGTAGATGCCGAGCAGGCCACACAGCGCAATCGCCACAACGACAAAAAGGTCGAGCGTGCTCATAGTGTTCCTGTGCAGGCGCCGAAATGGTGGTGTGCAGCGCGGCGTGGCGGACGATTTCGGTGCGGCGATTTGCTCATACCCCGTAGGGAATCGTAAGTATACCACGCGCCGCGCCGCGCAAAATGAAAGGAAGATGACAGTCGCGCTAGCTGCCAAAGGGCAGCGCCAGCAGCACGGTTTCCATCTCGTCGGGGGTGAGGCCGCCGTGCGCGCCGCGATGCTTTTGCGCGAAGCGATCCTGCTCGAACCACCACACCGCTTCGCCACGGTAGGGCAGGACGACCAGGTTGCCAACGCGGCCCAGAAACTCCGGGGATGGCGTGGTGGTGCCGAAAAAGCCCTGCGCGATCATGTCGCTGGTGCGCCACACCTCGGCGCGGCCGGCCAGCGCCTGCGTCAGCATGGCTTGCGCGTCGTCGAGCGCTTCGTCGCGCACATACAGGAACATGTCGCGGCACGAGCCGGCCGGGGCCAGCGGACGCCCGTTTGAGTCGGTGCGCAGCAGGGGCACCAGCGCTGGCAATTGCTGGTTCACATACCAGGCCGTCGCGGGGTCGAGCGCGGTTTGCCCGTGGTCGGCTGTCAGCAGCAGCAGGGTGCGGCCGGGCGCA
>LJCR01003178.1 GCA_001399705.1 Kouleothrix aurantiaca | reverse complement strand
ATTATTCTCGATGCCGACGGCGCGCCGACGCCCATCCCCGGCACCGGCGGCTCGTGCATCAGCAATAGCGCTGGCATCATCGAGATCCCGAATCTCGGCCCGAACCGCTATGCGTTTTCGGCACTTCCGCCGGATGGCAGCGACTGGGTGCAGACCACCACGCTGGAAGGCAACCACGACTGGGATACCTGGCTGCAGGAAGGTGCCACCGGCAACGACACCGAATTCGCGATTGCTGGCGAGCCCTTCCCCTTCACCATTGCCGGCTTTGTGCATCCCAAGTCGCTGCCGAGCGGCGGCACCGGCCGCATCAAAGGCGTTGTCGACGCCGCGAAGGTGTATGTGCCGCTGAATGGCGGCCTGCCGTATAACGGCGGCATCTGGGGCGGTCTCTCTGGCGCGAAGATCGACCACCCGATTGAGAACCCCTGGATCTCGCGGAGCGACCTGAACAATGGCGACGTGGCGATCTATGTCGGCCAGGGCGATGCGAATGGCAAATTCGACATCCCGAATGTGCCGGCCGGCGACTACACCCTGACCTACTGGGACGGCCCGCAAAACTACATCCTCGATCTGGTGAATGTGACCGTGAAGGATGGCGCGACAATTGATCTCGGCAACCTGTTCCTGACCGGCTGGTTCACCACGATCGACGGCTCCGTCTTCAACGACCTGAACAGC
>LJCR01003175.1 GCA_001399705.1 Kouleothrix aurantiaca | reverse complement strand
GGGCACGCGCGTCTACGGCCCCGGCCTGGGCGACAACAGCCTGGGCGTGGCCTCGCTGCTGCACGTCGCCCGCGCCCTGCACGAGCACCAGCTCCCCCACGATGGCGATATCTGGTTTGTGGCGAATGTTGGCGAAGAAGGTTTGGGCGACCTGCGCGGCATGCGCGCGGCGACCGAGCGGCTGCACGCCAGGATCGACGCGGCGATTGCGCTGGAAGGAACCGGCCCGGATCGCATTATTCACGCCGGGCTGGGCGTGCGGCGTTACCGCATCAGCGCGGCGGCGGGCGGCGGCCACGCCTGGGCCGATTTTGGCGCGCCCAGCGCGATTCACGCCCTGGTGCGCCTTGCCGCCCGCCTTTCGCAGCTCGACGCGCCCAAAGAGCCGCGCAGCAGCTTCAACATTGGCGTGATCGAAGGTGGCAGCTCGGTCAACACGATCGCCGCCGCCGCCAGCCTGCTGCTCGACCTGCGCTCGACCGCGCCGAGTGCGCTGAAGGGCCTGGTCGGGCAGGTCGAACGGGCGGTCGAGGCGGCGCGCGCGGGCGAGCCGGGCATTACATTCACGCTTGAGACCGTGGGCGACCGCCCGGCTGGCAGCGTGCCGGCCAGCCACCCGCTGGTGCGCGCCGCGCAGGCGGCCTACCGCGCCGAGGGTTTCGCCGCCGCGCTCGACATCGCCAGC
>LJCR01003174.1 GCA_001399705.1 Kouleothrix aurantiaca | reverse complement strand
GAAGAAGCGCGCTTTGGGCGCCCGCTGCAGTTCGGCCTCGCCGCGCGCAAGCGTGCGCCCAAAGCGCGCTTCTTCTTCGTCCAGCGCGGCGCAGATCGAATCGCGGGCCAGCGCCAGCGCGGGGTAGGCATCCGCCAGCGTATCGATCGCGACATTCGCCAGCCCGCTCAGGAACGGCCCCTCAATGCCGAGCTCGCGGCCATAGCGCGCCGCGCGACGAATCAGGCGGCGCGCTACATAGCCCTGATCGACATTGCCGGGACGAATGCCCGTTGCCAGCACGCCCACCGCCGCCCGCGTGTGATCGGCGACCACGCGCATGGCGAAGGTATCGTTGCGGGTTGCGAGGGCCTGAATTTTCTCCATGATCGGCGCGAACAGCTCGGTTTCGTAGATCGATTGCGCGCCCTGCACAATCGGCAGCAGCCGCTCCAGGCCCATGCCCAGGTCGATATTGCGCTGCGCCAGCGGGCGGTAGCTGCCGTCGGCCAGCTTGTCGTACTGCATAAACACGTTGTTGCCCACTTCCCAGAAGCGCGCCGGGTTGCTCACGGGCGTTTCGCCAGGCGGGCCGTCGGGCGCGATGTCGTAGAACATTTCGGAGTCGGGGCCGCACGGCCCGGTGGCGCCCGCCGGCCCCCACCAGTTTTCGCTCTTGGGCAGGAACAGAATGCGCTCGTCGGGGA
>LJCR01003173.1 GCA_001399705.1 Kouleothrix aurantiaca | reverse complement strand
GCCGGGCGGCGCGACCCGGCCCTGGCGGCGGCGATCGCCGAAGCCGATGTGCTGTTCGTCACCCTGATCAACACGCGCGCCAGCGCCGACTGGCTGGCCGAGCAGATCGCCCGCGCCCAGCCGCGCGCCGTGTTCGCCTTTGAAAGCATGCCCGAAGTGATGGCGCTCAACCGCGTCGGCGCGTACCGCGTGCAGGGCGGCAAAGGCAGCCTGCCCAAGCCCATGCAGCTGGTGCTGAAGCTGCTGACGCAGGGCCGCGAGGAAGACACGCTCTATGCCTACACCAGGCTCACCAAAATCACCGCCAGGCTGCTGCCGCTCATGCCGGCGAAGCTGCACGATTTCCGCACCTGGCTGTCGGTGAATATCTACTGGAACCAGCCCGACGCCGAAAATATCACGCAGATGATCCGCCTGATCCTGCGCGACTGCCTGGGCCAGCCGCTTGAGGTCGCCCCGCCGCGCCTGATCCCAATGATGGGCTGCTTCCACCCCGGCACCGATACGCTCTTCGAGAGCCCTGAGGACTACCTGCGCTGGCAGGCCCGGCGCGCGCGCAGCCAGAAAGCGCGCAGCCGGGGCGCAGAGCCGCCCGTGGTGGCGCTGCTGGCGTTTCGCAAGCACGTGGTGCAGCGCGTGCGCTACCTGGACGAGCTGATTGGCGCGCTTGAGGCGCAGGGCCTGGC
>LJCR01003170.1 GCA_001399705.1 Kouleothrix aurantiaca | reverse complement strand
GGCGAGGGCCAGGTGTACGCGGCGGGCGGCGTCGAGTCGATGAGCCGCGCGCCGTGGGTGCTGCCAAAAACCGAGCGCGCCTTCCCGACCGGGCACAGCACCCTGTTCGACACCACGCTGGGCTGGCGCATGACCAACCCGCGTATGGAAGCGCTTGGCCACACCGACGCGCTGGGCGTGACGGCCGAGCACCTCGCCACTGGGCAGCACCTCGACAGCGCCGCGCAGATCAGCCGCGCCGACCAGGATCGTTTCGCGCTGGCCAGCCACCAGCGGGCGGTGCGCGCCGCCGATGCGGGGCTGTTTGCGGAAGAAATTGTGCCGGTGCCAGCTGCCACGCGCCGAGGCGAAACGCTTGTCAGCGCCGACGAAGGGCCGCGCCGCGACACCAGCCTCGATCAGCTGGCCGCGCTCAAGCCGGCCTTTCAGAAGGGTGGCACGGTGACGGCGGGCAACTCCAGCAGCCTGAACGATGGCGCGGCGGCGCTGCTGCTGGTGGCGAGCGACTACGCGCAGGCGCACGGGTTGCGGCCGCTGGCCAGGGTGCGCAGCATGGCCGTGGCGGGCGTGCCGCCGCGCTGGATGGGCATTGGCCCGCTGCCGGCGACGGCCAAGGCGCTCGATCGGGCCGGACTCGCACTCAGCGACATTGGCCTGATCGAGCTGAACGAGGCCTTTGCCGCGCA
>LJCR01003171.1 GCA_001399705.1 Kouleothrix aurantiaca | reverse complement strand
CGCCAACGTGGCCGCGCATCAGCCAGAATTCCCACAGCGCCTCGGCCAGCCGCATGCCCAGCGCCGCATCTCCGCCCGGCGCACAGCACCACGCCAGCGCGGCGCGCAGGTTGTCGTGCTCGGCTTCCAGGCGATCCAGCCAGTGTTCCTGCTGCTCGTCGAGCAGGTGAGTGCGCGCAGTTGCGGCCAGATCCAAAAACACACTGGCGTGGCGGTGGGCCGTTGCGGGCAGTTCACCCGCGCCGGCCAGCAGCTCCAGCGCATACTCGCGGATCGTTTCCAGCATGATCACGCGGCCAGCTTCCTGGCGCAGCAGGCTGCCATCCACCAGCGCAGCCAGCGCCCCGAGCACCTGGGCGGGCGGCAGGTCGGCGGCCAGCGCCTCGGCGGCTTCCAGCGAACAGCCGCCCACGCACACGCCCAGCGCGCGAAACAGCCGCTGCTCGGCCGGGCCAAGCAGGTCGTAGCTCCAGGCAATCGTGTTGCGCAGCGTCTGCTGGCGCGCGGGCAGATCGCGTGCGCCGCTGGCAAGCATATGCAACGGCTGCGCGCCGCTCAGGCGGGCCAGCAGCGCGGCCGGCGTCAGCAGTTTGACCCACGCGGCGGCCAGCTCGATCGCCAGCGGCAGGCCATCCAGCCGCGCGCCAATTTCGGCGATCGCCTGCGCATTCTCCTGCGTGATGCCG
>LJCR01003169.1 GCA_001399705.1 Kouleothrix aurantiaca | reverse complement strand
CTTCGTCGTTGGTCTGATTGGCCTTGCGCTACTCGATTGGGCCGGTCAACAGCGCGTCGAGTTCGGCGCCGGGCGGGTAGGTTTGCCCATCGCCGGGCACCAGCAGCAGCGCATTCGCGCCACGCATCGAGAGCAGGCGGCTGGAACCTTGCGCGCCAGTGCCGCGCGCTACGAGTCGCCCGCCTTCCCACGAAACAATCGCGCGCTGATACTCAGGCCGGTCGGGCGCGGCGACAATTTGGCTCGCCAGCGCCACCCGCACCTGCGCGCGCTCAGGATGCGCGTCGCCCTGCAAACGGCGCAGAGCCGGGCGCACAAACACCTCGAACGACACCAGCGACGACACCGGGAAGCCGGGCAGGCCGAACAAAAGCTTTTCGCCAATCGTCGCAAAGGTGGTGGGCTTGCCGGGCTTGAACGCGATTCGCCCGAAATGCACGGTGCCAAGCTCGGCCAGCAGTGGCTTGATCAGATCACGCGTGCCCATTGAGACGCCGCCGCTTGTGAGCAACACATCCGCGCGCGCGAGGCCGTCGCGAATGGCTTCGCGCTGCACCTGCACGTCGTCGCGGGCAATACCAAGCGACATCGTCTCGCAGCCGGCCTCGCGCGCGGCCGCCATCAGCGCGTAGCGGTTGCTGTCGCGGATGCCGCCGGGCGGGATGGACAGGCCCGGCTCATACACC
>LJCR01000317.1 GCA_001399705.1 Kouleothrix aurantiaca | reverse complement strand
GCCCGCGCCAACGCCGCGCGCCGCGTACAGCAGCCCGATGCTGAGCGCGCCATCCGCGCCAAGCGAGAAAACCTGCCGCCCAAACAGCGTCAGCAGCAGCAGCACACCGCCGCCCAGGCTCCACAGCCCTTTGGTGAGCGTGTACACCGCGATGTCGTAGCGGCTGAACACATACGCCAGCCCTTCGCGCAATTCGTGCAGGCCGCTGGTAGGCGTGCGCTCGTGGTGGTGCGTTTCGTGCACCGGCACCGCCCAGATGAACAAGGCCGCCAGCACAAACGAGGCCGCATCGAGAATAAACGCCGCGTCGGTGCCGAGCGTGCCCGCCACCACGCCACCCAGCGCCGCGCCAACCGCCAGCATGGCCGACCATGTCGCGCCGCTGATCGCATTCGCGGCGATCAGCTGGTCGCGGGTGGTGATGTTGGGCGTGATCGCGGTGCGCGCCGGGTCGAAAAACGCCACCAGCGACATTTTGCCAATCGCGACGACATAGATGATCCAGATCTGGCTGGCGTCGCGCACCAGCAGGAACAAGAGCACCAGCGCCGCGCAACCGAGGTTCGAAGCGATCATTACCAGCTTGCGCGGCAGCCGGTCAACGACGACGCCGGCAAACATGCCTACGAATGCTGCGGGCAGAAATTGCGCAACCATCAGCGCGCCCACCGCCTGGCCCGAACCAGTCAGCCGCAGCAGCAGCGCGAACAGCGCAATCGAGTCGAACCAGTCGCCGAGCTGGCTAACCACCTGGCCATACCAGAGCCGCCGAAACGCGATGTTGTTGCGCAGCAGCCCAAGGTAGCCAACCGATTGAGTAGACATAAAACGAGCCTCTCCAGAAACAACATTCGCGCATTATAGACGATGTTGGAGAGGCACGGCCAATGGGTGAGGTTAGTTGATAGGTTGCAGGTTGACTACCGACGAGCGACATTATCACCGCAAAGACGCAAAGGGCGCGGAGTGTTTCGGGTTTGAGTGTTTACAGATTGTAGATTTGCAGGTTTACAAGTTTCAGATTCTATGTTCGCAGGTTAGAGGTTACTGCAAACTGCATAGTGCCAACTGGCTACTGAATATTGGCATTGTGTCACCCTTTCACCCTTTCACCTTGTCATCTTGTCACCCCGTCACTCTCCGCCCGGCACGTTTGCGCGCAGCTCGGCCAGCCACGCGTCGGCGGTAGAATCGCTGGGCGCGCGCCAGTCGCCGCGGGGCGAGAGCGAACCGCCCGACCCGACTTTTGGGCCATTCGGCACGGCCGAGCGCTTGAACTGGCTGATCTGGAAGAAGCGGAACAGAAACACATGGAGCCAGCGCCGGATCGTCGCGAGATCATAGGCGTTGCGCGACCCTTCGGGAAGGCCTAGCGGCCACTCGCCGCGCTCGCGTGCGTGCCAGGCGTTGTAGCTCAAAAACGCCACTTTGCTTGGCCGGAAGCCGTAGCGCGTAATGAAGTACAGGTTAAAATCCTGCAATTCATACGGCCCAATCGTGGCCTGCGTGCTTTGCGCGGGCTTGCTTTGGTCGCCGGCATCGTGCGGCACCAGCTCGGGCGAAATCTCGGTGTCGAGGATCGACTGGAGCGTGACGTTGGCGGCTGCGTCGAACTGGCCCGAGTCGATCACCCAGCGGATGAGATGCTGGATCAGCGTTTTTGGCACCGAGGCGTTGACGTTGTAGTGCGACATGTGGTCGCCCACGCCATAGGTCGCCCAGCCCAGCGCCAGCTCGCTCAGGTCGCCGGTGCCGAGCACGAGTGCGTTATGGTAATTCGCCAGGCGGAACAGGTGCGAGGTGCGCTCGCCCGCCTGCACATTCTCGAACGTGATGTCGTAGACGGGCTGGCCGCTGGCGTAGGGGTGGCCGATGTCGCGCAGCATCTGCATGCACGACGGGCGAATGTCGATTTCGGCGGCCGTCGCGCCCAGCGCCCCCATCAGCGCGTGCGCGTTGTGCAGCGTGGTGCTGCTGGTGGCGAAACCGGGCATGGTGTAGGCCAGAATGTTGGCGCGCGGCAGACCGAGCCGGTCCATCGTGCGGGCCGCCACAATCAGCGCCTGCGTCGAGTCGAGCCCGCCCGAGACGCCAATCACCACGCGCTCGATGCCGGTGCTGGCGAGCCGCTTCATCAGTCCGTGCACCTGGATGTTGGAGGCTTCGTAGCAGCGCTCATCGCGCTTCAGCGGGTCGTTCGGCACGTAGGGGAAGCGCTCAACGGCGCGGTCGAGCGCGATTGCGCCAGCCGGCACGGCGAACTCAAACGCCACGCGCCGCATGGCGCGCAACTGCTCGCGATGGTCGGCGGCGGCGTCGGCAAAACTGGTGGTGCGCATGCGATCCTGCGCCAGCCGTTCAAGGTCGATGTCGCCCAGAATGAGCTGCTCGTCGCTGGCGAAACGCTCGGATTCGGCCAGCAGCTCGTTGTTCTCGTAGATCAGCGCGTCGCCATCCCAGGCCAGGTCGGTGGTCGACTCGCCCGGCCCGGCCGCCGAGTAAAGGTAGGCCGCGATGCAGCGCCCCGACTGGCCGGCGCACAGCGCGCGGCGGTATTCGGCCTTGCCGATGGTGATGTTGCTGGCCGAAAGATTCGCCAGCACGGTCGCGCCGGCCAGTGCCGCGTAGGTGCTCGGCGGGATGGGCGTCCACACATCTTCGCAGATTTCGGCGTGCACCGTGAAGTTGGGCAGGGTGCTTGCTTCAAACAGCAGGTCGGGGCCGAAAGGCACGGTGCTGCCCAGAAAGACTACCTCGCGGGCCAGCGCGGCGCGGGCGGGCGCAAACTGGCGCTTTTCGTAGAACTCGCGATAGTTCGGCAGGTAGCTTTTCGGCGCAATGCCCAGCACGCGCCCGCGATAAATCGCCACCGCGCAGTTGAACAGCTTCTGCTCGAAGCGCAGCGGCGCGCCCACAAGCAGCAGCGGCGTCAGCTCGCGGCTCGCTTCCACCAGGCCGGCCAGCGCCGCCACGGTTGCGTCGAGCAGGGCATCCTGGTGAAACAGGTCGTCGTTGCTGTAGGCCGAAATGCCAAGCTCGGGAAAGAGCGCCAGCGCGGCGCCGGCCTCCGAGGCCCGGCGCGCCAGCTGGAGCGTGCGCTCGGCATTCGCGGATGGGTCGGCCACGCGCACGCTTGGGATGCCAACCGCCACACGCGCAAAGCCGTGGGTGTAGAGCGAGAAGAACGGCCGCGCAGTATCTTCCATGGTTGCCTCTTATGCTTCGCCAGTGTCACCGTGGGGCTGAAACAGGGCCCAGTCAATCTCTCCAACCGGGCGGATATCAGCCTTTAATATCGAGCGCATGTGCAGCAGTGCGTACTGATTGTCTTCAGGCGTGTTTGACGCAACACAGTCGGCTGGAACCATCAGCTCATAGTCACGCATGAACGCATCCTGCGCAGTAAACAGAACGCAGATGTTCCCAGCCACGCCGGCCAGAATCAGCGTTCGCGCCTGCAGATAGGCCAGCAGGGTTTCCAGAGTGGTCGAGAAAAAGCCCGAGTGCTTGGGCTTCAGCACAAAGTAATCGTCGCTATCGGGGTGCAGAAGTTCGGCCAGCTGGCGCCCGCGCACATCGTCGTTCAGGCAATGGTCAAGCAGCTTGCTGAAATCGGACTGCCATTTGCCAAAGTTATCATTGACATATATAACCGGCAGGCCGGCAGCCTTCGCTCGCCTGCGCAGCTCGGCTAAGTTGTCGGCGATCGCTAAGACTTGCTCCGCCAGCGCTTCGCCACCTATAAACTCCAGATCATTAATGACGTCAATAAAGAGAAGCGCTGCTACAGCTTTATCGGGCACATTTCCGTGCAGATTTTCATTGTCTCGTGGCATAGGGCACTCCTTTACCGCTACCGCCTGTCCGGCAACTTCATCAGCGCCGTGCAGACAGCATGTTGTATGCCGGCGCAGCCCCTGCCACGAGGTGTATCCTCACCTATTCCACGCTGCGCATCACGCGCGGCGGCATCAGCCACACCAGCGTGCCCGCGCCGGCTTCCAGCCGCTCGGTATCGACGCGCGCCAGGCCGCCCTTTTTCATCAGCACGCTGCTGCCGCCGGTCAGCCCGGCAATCATACTGCTGAAATCGGGCTCGTGGCCCACCACCATCACGCGCTCGGCAATGCGGTGCTCGCCCAGCAGGCTGAACAGCTGGGGCAGGTCGCAGCCCGAGCTGAGCTCGTCGGCCAGCTGCAGGCTAATCTTCAGCTCGCGCGCTACGATCTGGGCGGTTTCGTGGGCGCGCACCAGCGGGCTGCTCAACAGCACGTCGAGGTGCAGGTTCAGCCCGCGCAGGCCGCGCGCGACCTCGCGCATCTTGCTGATGCCTTCTTTTGTTAATGCGCGGCTGGCATCGTTGCCGTCGGGGCTGGTATCGGCCGCGATGCCGTGTCGCAGAAAGTAGAGT
>LJCR01003172.1 GCA_001399705.1 Kouleothrix aurantiaca | reverse complement strand
GGGCGGGGTGGCCTCGGTCGTAGGTGCGGGTGTGGTCGCGTTCGGCGCAGGTGTGGGTGCGGTGGCGACGCGCCGACGCGCTGCAGCCCTGGTTGGCGGCGCCGGTGGTGATGGCGCTGCTGGGACTGGCGAGGTGGAGGTAGCTGCTGGTGCGCTCGGCGCTGGCGGTGCTGGCGCTGCCTCTGCTGGCGCGGCCGCCAGGCCCGCCGGGTCGAGCAGCACACTGCCGGGCAGGCGCATGGCCGTGCCCTCAGTCGCGCCCGCCAGTACCTGCGGCTCGGTTACGCCGACCTCGCGAGCCAGACTGCTCGGCAGCTGGTAGCGCAGCGTCACGCGCAGTACGTCGCACATCTTTACAAGATGCGGGCGAATCGCGGCGTGATGACATGCCGCCTCGATCGCGCGCTTGTCCCAAGGCAGGTCGGCGCTGGGACGCGGGTAGGCGCGGTCCATCGCCCGCACCAGCGCATACCACGTCTGGGCAAGCTCGTCATAGGGGGCGGTCGCGCCGCAGCGGTATGCCGCGATTGCCTGGCAGAGGCCGACCACTGCGACCTGGTAGGTCGGGTGCCCGGCGTGGATAAAGCCGCCCAGCAAGAGGCGTTCGGTGGTGGCCTGCCAGCTGAAGTGATACACGGTGCTGCCACCGCTCGACCGCATCGCGACGCGGCCGTGCTGCCCAGGGG
>LJCR01003168.1 GCA_001399705.1 Kouleothrix aurantiaca | reverse complement strand
CCTGGCGAACCTGCATGCTAACCTGCTGAATGTCATCGCCGAGGCCGACCACATCACGCCGCCCTGCCAGTCGGAGCGCGCGATGGAGAAGATCGGCAGCGCCGACAAGGAGCTATTCCGCATTCGCGGCGGGCACATCGGCATGATGGCGGGCAGCGGCGCAGAAAAGAACACCTGGCCGCACATCGAAGGCTGGCTGGCGAAGCGCTCGGATTAGGCAGCGCGGAGCGAGCGAAGACGAAGGACGAGTGACCAACAAGCTTTGGTCGTTCGTCCTTTGTTTTTGTAGCAGTAATCAGAAAACTTCGCGAAAGCGGGTGACACGATGACACGATGACACGATGACCGCATTCCTATGGTACATCTCCGCGCCCTTTGCGTTCTTTGCATTTCAAATTCGGTCGTCGGTCGTCGGTCATCCGCCCTTCGTCGTCCGTCCTTCGTCCTGCCTGTGGCACCGTCCTTGCTGCTACACCCACGGCAGCCCGACGGACGCGCTGCCGGGCGCTTGTGGAAACAAGCGCGGGATGATGCTGGTGGATGCCAGCACAGGAAGGAGAGAGCGAGTTGAATCAACTCACGACGCGCCGACGCGCACGCTGGAATTTCTTGCCATTCCCGGGCATTCTGGCAGTTGCCGCGTTACTGGTGGGGCTTGCGCCAACTGGCGCCGCCGCCCACCCCACC
>LJCR01003167.1 GCA_001399705.1 Kouleothrix aurantiaca | reverse complement strand
CTGTACGGCGGCAGCTACACCCAGCTGAAGAGCTGGAACCCGGATGTGGCAGCCAGCAACCATGTCAAGCTGCTGAGCCGCGGCTGCAACCAGAACGGGCTGAACTGCCTCCAGATGCGGCGCGTCGCCGGCAAGACGGCTATTTCCGCCAGCGAGTACCATTTCGTGGTCGAGCTGATGAATGCCGACGGCACGCTGTTCGTGCAGGGGCCGTGCTGCGGCGACACCACCGGCCCAACGGTCACGCGCTTCCCGTTCACAGTGAAGCAGGTGAATGGCAAGCTACTGGTGCAGGATCTGCCGCCGTACACGCCGTAAAGTGCCTGGAGATGGGAAATAGGCGACAGGTGTTAAGAGCAGAGAGCGGTTTTCGTGTTGCGCGAAAACTGCTCTCTGCTGATGAAGTGCATTATGACAAGCTGCGCAGCGCCGCCAGCACCTCGCCGCGCGCCACTTTCACCGCCTCGCCGCCGCGCCGCTTCAGCTCGACCTGCTCGGCGGCGAGCAGGCGGTCGCTCACCAGCAGGCGCGCCGGCAAGCCAATCAGGTCGGCGTCGTTGAACTTCACGCCCGCCGACTCGTCGCGGTCGTCGTAGAGCACGCGCACGCCTGCCGCGCTCAGCTCGCCATACAGCAGGTCGGCGGCGGCGCGCGTGGCTTCACCACCGTCTGCGCGATGCCGAACAC
>LJCR01003166.1 GCA_001399705.1 Kouleothrix aurantiaca | reverse complement strand
GGTTTCGTACCAATACCTTTCAAATAACCACCAAGGCACCAAGACACCAAGTTTTGTAGCATCTTAAAACCCTCCGTGGCACCCAGGGGGTACCCGGTGTCTCTGTGGTTAACGTTCCTCTCGTCCTTGCTTGAATGGTATTGGTTTAGTACTCAAGTGTTTCGCGCGCGGTGAAGCGCAGGCTCAGCACCGACAGGATGAAGACGAGAATGAGCAGCACCAGGCCCATGGCCGTGGCGTAGCCAAACTGCCCGTCGCTGAATGCCGTCTGGTACAGGTAGGTGGGCACCACATCGGCGGCACGGCTTGGCCCGCCGCTGCCATTGGTCATCACCTGCACCTGCGCAAACAGGTCCATCGCGCCGATCGCCAGGAACACAATCGCGGTGCGGATGGTGTCCCACAGCAGCGGCACAGTGACGCTCCAGAACTTCACCCACGATGTTGCGCCGTCGATCTCGGCAGCTTCATAATATTCGGGCGGGATGCCCTGCATGCCGGCGACGAACAGCACCATGTAGAAGCCAACCGACTGCCAGACCACCATGGCCAGCACCGCGCCGAACACCGTGCCGCGGTCGCCCAGCCACGGGAAGTTGGCGAACTGCGTGAGGCCAATGCCGGTGAGGAAGCCATTCAGCAGGCCGATGGTCGGGTGGTAGATAAAGCTCCACAGCACGGCAATCAC
>LJCR01003164.1 GCA_001399705.1 Kouleothrix aurantiaca | reverse complement strand
TCTCAAGGATGGGCACTTCCAGCGGCGCGTCGACCACGTACTTGTTCACGCCAACGATCCCGCGCACATGGCCGTCGATCTCCTGCTGGTAGCGGTAGGCGGCGTCGGCAATTTCGCGCTGGAAATAGCCGTTGCGAATGGCGGCAATCACGCCACCCTGGTTCTCGATCTGGCGGAAATACTCCAGGCACTCGCGCTCCATCTGGTCGGTCAGCGCCTCGACAAAATACGCGCCGCCGAGCGGATCGACGGTGTTGGTCACGCCGCTTTCTTCCGCAATAATCTGCTGCGTGCGCAGCGCGATCGTCACGGCTTTCTCGCTTGGCAGCGCCAGCGCCTCGTCGAGCGAGTTGGTGTGCAAACTTTGCGTGCCGCCAAGCACGGCGGCCAGCGCCTGAATGGCGGTGCGAACGACGTTGATCTCGGGCTGCTGGGCCGTGAGCGACGCGCCAGCCGTTTGCGAGTGGAAGCGCAGCCACCACGCGCGCGGGTTCTTCGCGCCAAAGCGCTCGCGCATGGTGCGCGCCCACACGCGCCGCGCCGCGCGGTACTTGGCAATCTCTTCGAAAAAGTCGTTATGCGCGTTGAAGAAGAACGAAATGCGTGGTGCAATCGCGTCCACATCCAGCCCGCGCGCCACCGACGCTTCGATATAGGCGATGCCGTCGGCCAGGGTGAAGGCCAGCTCC
>LJCR01003165.1 GCA_001399705.1 Kouleothrix aurantiaca | reverse complement strand
GTTTCCGTGGCTGGGTCAAGGTACAACCCGAAGGCGCAGTGATGCTCGGCTGGATGTGGGGGCCGTCGCTCAAAGCGGTTGAGGTCGCCGGCGGCTTGAATACGCCGGCCGGTCCGACTCCCACCGGGACCGGTCCTGTAAACAGTGGGGCCGCGACCAGCGCGACGCCAGCGGCGAACGCCGGCAGCGGGAACGACCCAACAGCGGTTCCCGGCAACCGCGCGGCGACGATCGAACAGCTCGATCCCGAACCGCTGGCTGCGGACACGCCGGAACGTCCGGTCGCGCGGGCCCTGCGGATCGAGCTATGCACCGCGGTTCCGAAGGATCAGCGCGCGTGCGGAACCCCGCTCGCCTCGCTGCGCGTCGAGATCCGCCTGGCAGCGACGCTGGCGGTCCAGGTTCAGGGTGTGACCGATGCCGAGGGCAAGGTGACCCTGTCGACGAGCGTTCCGTCGGGAACCCGGCTTGTGCTGAGTATCCCGGCGCTGGGAGTACAGACTGATATTGCGAATGACGCGACGGAACTACCGGTGCGCGTGCCCGCAACCCTGGGAGGAAGCCAATGACACGTGCAGCGGGATCACGATCCGCGACCAAGCTGGCGCAGGCGCAGATTCTGCGCGCGCTGGAGACCAGCTGGCGCAACTGGCGCGCCTTCATCGCCGAGAAAAAAGATGAGCTGACGC
>LJCR01003163.1 GCA_001399705.1 Kouleothrix aurantiaca | reverse complement strand
GGCGCGCGCCGACACATACGGCTCGATCAGCTGCGTCAGCGCATCCAGCCCGCTCCATGCCGTCACGCTCGGCGGCATATCAAGCGTCAGCTCGGGATCGACCAGCGCCAGGCGCGGCAGCATCGAGGCGTGGCGCATGCTGGCTTTGGCCTGCTGGGCCGGGTCGGCAATCACGGCGTTGCGCGTCACTTCGCTGCCCGTGCCTGCCGTGGTTGGAACGGCCACCACCGGCAGGGCATCCTGTTCGAGCGCCCGGCCCGCGCCAACCACTTCCAGGTAGTTGTGCGCGCCGCCAGAGTTCGCGGCCAGCGCGGCAATCGCCTTGGCGGTGTCGAGCACGCTGCCGCCGCCGATGCCAATAATAAAGTCGCAGCCGCTGTGCCGGGCCAGCGCCGCGCCGGCTTCCACATCGGCCACTGCGGGCTCGCCCGCCACCACCCGTGTTTCGCCTACCAGCCCGGCGGCTTGCAGCTCGGCGGCGCGCTGTGCGGCAATACCACCACGCGCCTGCATGCCCGCGCCCGTCACCAGCAGCGCCCACGAGCCGATTCCGCGCGCCAGGGCGGGCAGCTCTGCGGCAGCGCCCACGCCAAGCACAATGCGACCAGCCGTTGCAAATTCATAGCGCATCGCACTTCTTTCTAGCGCGCAGGCGCACTACTCAGCCGCATCATCGGCGTAGAACAGCAC
>LJCR01003162.1 GCA_001399705.1 Kouleothrix aurantiaca | reverse complement strand
GCAGAGGTGTATAGGAGACAGGGCGTGCCCTGCGCGCCCAGCGCGGCGGCCACCAGGCGCACGCTCATGCGCTCACCCATGCTGGCAATGGCGTCGATCGCGCGTGGCGAGGCTTCGCCCAGCACGCCGACGCTGTGGCACAATACCTCGAACTCGTCGATCAATTGCTCGATTGCGGCGCGCGTGGCCGTGGCCGCATCGGCGTCGGGCACCAGCTCGGCCAGCGCGGCGGCGTGCTTGTCGCGCCGCGTGGCGGCCGTGCGCTTGTAGGTCGTCTGGTCGCCGCTGGCGGCGCTGCTCGCGCCACCCAGCAGCAGGTCGGTCACGCCGCTCATGGCCGAAACGACCACCGCGACATGATCCCATTCCTGCAGATGGTCGCGTGAGATGGCGGCAAGCGCGCTGATCGCGGCTGCGTTCCCGACTGATGTGCCGCCAAATTTCATCACTAAAAGAGACATGCTTCGCTCCTGGAGTGGGCGGCCGGCAGCAGGCGGCACTGGCTGCTGCGGGCTGCTGAAATGAATTTACCAACCAAGCCAATTGATAATCGAGGGCATATCCGCCGCCACCGGCTCGGGCTTGGCGAACTGCTCGACCGCCAGACCGGGGTCTTTCAGGCCGTGGCCGGTGAGCACTGCCACATAG
>LJCR01003161.1 GCA_001399705.1 Kouleothrix aurantiaca | reverse complement strand
GTCGTTGCGAAGAAAGGCAGCGCCGCGTACGACACAAGCAAGGCGGCGGCGAACCATCTGGTGCGCGAGCTGGCGATCGAGCTGGCCCCGCTGGTGCGCGTGAATGGTGTTGCGCCGGCCACGGTGGTGCAGGGCAGCGCAATGTTCCCGCGCGAGCGCGTGATTTCGTCGCTGGCAAAGTACAACATTGCCTACAGCGACGACGAGCCAAGCGAGTCGCTCACGCACAAGCTGGCGCAGTTCTACGCCGACCGCACGCTGCTCAAACGGCCAATTACGCCGGGCGAGCAGGCCGAAGCAGTGTTCCTGCTGCTCAGCCAGCGCCTGCGCCAGACAACCGGGCAGGTGATTACGGTCGATGGTGGCTTGCACGAGGCATTTCTGCGCTAAAAACGTTTGGGGAGACCAAACCACGAAGACACGAAGGCACGGAGGTTTGGGAGAGAACCAAACCACGAAGGCACGAAGGCACGAAGATTCTGGAATTACCAAACCACGAAGATACGAAGACACGAAGGTTTTGGGGTTACCAAACCACGAAGGCACGAAGACACGAAGATTCTAGAGAGACCAAACCACACAGACACAAAGGCACGGAGGATTGGGGAGAACCAAACCACGAAGGCACGAAGACACGAAGATTTTGGGGTTGAACTTGTCTGCTGCTTGCTGCCAACTGCCAACTGCCGAC
>LJCR01003160.1 GCA_001399705.1 Kouleothrix aurantiaca | reverse complement strand
CGCATGTGGTGGTCGTCGTCGCTCAGCACCGCCGGCCCGCTGCCCTGCGTGCCGCCGCAGATCGTGCCTTCGTCGAACGGCACGTCGTCATCGCTCAGAACCACTGGCCCGCGCACGCTCGTTGGGTGCGCAATTGGCGGCGGCAGGTCGGCCGGCGTCAGCACGCCATCGGCGGTGCTCAGGCCGGGCAGCGCATCTTCCCAGCGCTGCACTGCGGCATCATCAAGCTTATACGTGCTTTTGAGCCTCCCAATCAGCGATTGCAATGCTTCGAACTGCTCGGCGGGAACAACCGTGCCAGGCGTGTGCTCCAGCGTCACGCCAATGCTGATCGGGTCGATATTGCGGCGGCGCTTGTTCCAGGTGGCGCGGCCGCTGTGCCTGGCGGCGCGCGCTTCTTCCACAAGCTGCGTGATCGCGCCCGCAGCGTCGATGTAGTAATGCGGGGCAGTTGTCGCGCCCGGCGCAGCGTAGGATGCCAGGGCATCCGCTGCGGGCTGCGGGTCGCTGTGCAGAACGATCAGGGAAACGGTGGCGCCTTTGCGAGAGCCGCTGGCAGATCGGGCGGCCATGTGCTCATGAATGCGGGGCGATTCACTCATTGCGTGCTCCGTTTTCAATTCACGGTTCGGCCGAAACGCTGCTCCATACGATGAAGCGTCGTGTGTGGGCTTCTATCATACTGCGAAAT
>LJCR01000316.1 GCA_001399705.1 Kouleothrix aurantiaca | reverse complement strand
ATCATGAAAGTGCCCTACGACGATAAGGGGCTCGACTACCTGGTGGCAAAGTGGTATACCCCCGACGCGCGCCCGTTCCGCATGTGCCAGCCGCGCGACATCCTCTTGCAGGCCATGGCAATCGCGAAATACAACATGGAAACAGTAACGCTCAGCGCCGACCTACTTGATGCTGCCTGCGCGACCTACTTCACCAGCAAGGAGAAAAAGAACTTCGGCGCGAAAGTGCGACTGGATTTGTAAACATTCCCGGAGACCTTTAAACGCCCATACATGCGCAAACACATAGTTGCGCGTGCGTGGGCGTTGTTTTATGCACCTAACTTTACCTTACCCTGCCTTTCCGAGTGTTTATCAACCTTACCAGAACATATAAACAATTTCAGTCTCCAAAAAACAACGCTCTATCGCAATCATTTTGTATACAAAACGAGAAATATCAAGATTAGTTTTCTTTTACCATACTTTTCGGGCCATTATCCTACCAATACATCACAATAAGCTATGGGAGGTTGCTTCGCATGAAGCGTATCAGGTCTTTCTCTTCCCTGGTTGTACTCCTGGGTTTCGTCATGAGTTCACTTGGGATAGTGAACTTTACCGTTACCCAATCGACTAGTTTCGCCGCGCCGCAGACAGGAGCATCCGCGACTGAAGCTGTGGGCAAAACTGGAGTAGCCGGAGCGCGGCCTACTGGCGGCAACGGTTCTCAAACCATTAACTGGACAATTGATTACGGCCTGAATAGCGCAACTGCTCTGGCAAACATAAGCCTGAACGATACCTGGAGCACCGGGCAAACACTCGTAGCGGGCAGTGTCCACACCCCTGGCGGTAACTGGACATACAGCCGACCCAATAGCACCTCGATCAAATTTACCAGTGCGCTGGTTGCACCGAATGCGAAAGGCGCAGGTATTCCGCTTTCGATTCCATTGACTGGCCCGATCAATTTTACTGGTGGCGGCGACGGATTTAACCCGACGATCACTGCCAGCGGCAAGATTGTCGGCATCAACCACCACACGAGCAACGCCGGGATCTGGTGCTACGATATGACGACCAACGCCGTCTGCCCCGGCTATAAAATGTCTTCTGGTTTCAACACAGCCCTCGATCCAATTGCGCGCGCAATTGGCAACAAAATCTATATTGTGGGTTCGGATGTTGTTACAAGTACAAGCAATATTTACTGCTGGGACACAGATAGCGACAGCCTGTGTGGCAGCAGCCCGCACCTGGACAATGGCTTCGACCGGCTGGAAGTTGCCAATGGCAAGCTGTACACATTGGTGAACACCGGGCAAGTCGATTGCTTCGACCCTTCTAATGATCTGGCGCGCTGTTCTGGCTACCCGGTTCAGGTAAACGTGCCCGCCATTACGGGAAGCAACGGTATCCTGCCGGTTGGCAATAGCCTGTACGTTCTGAACGGCAATGGTAAGCTGAATTGTCTCAATCTGGCAACGCGTGGCTTTTGCAGTGGCTGGTCGTCGACGCCGCTATCGGGTGTCTCGGGCGAGGATATTCTGTTCCCGCGCCTGAACGCAGGCGGAAGCATTACCGGCATCTGCCAGATTGGAGGTGGTACTCCAGCCAACTGCTATGACCTTGATGGCAGCAATCCAACCAGCAACAGCGCAATGTCGGTGCTGACAACTGGCACCCTTAGTGATCTCAACGATGGAACTTACTATGGTTCACGCGTATATTTTGGGGGGGGTTCCGTTAGCTGCTGGAACTGGGCTACTAACGCGGTCTGCGCGGGCGCAGGTTTCGACAGCAGTGGCCATACTACTGCCCAGTTAGGCTCTGCTTACGGCATCACCCACGACCCAGGCTGTCTCTACACCTTTGGCCACGCTGGCAGTTTGTATTCGCTCGATCCAACAACGGGTGAAACACCCTGTGGGAACTCGACTGGCACCGTGACGGTGAATATTGACGATTACTATAATGCTGTGCCAGGATCAATTGCCGCCAATTGGGACAAGGTTTCGCTGACGGATGTTAACCTCACCGCCGGGGCTGAGTTTAACTCGATAATTGTCAAGGTTATTAATCCGGCTAATAACAGTGTTGTCGCAGGGCCGACTGAGATGATCGGCAGTGCGGGTGAAATTGATCTTTCCGGGGTTTCATCCTCGATTCGCACCCTGCAATTGCAGGTTGTTGCAAAACCGGTTGGTACCACAGCCTGGCAAGATAACATCAACCCCAAGATCTGGCTGACCTTCATCAGCACTACGCCAGTCCAGTTTAGCTACAAAACAACCATTATGTGTGCTGGTCTTTCACAAAACCATACAAACACCATTAGCACCCTGCTCGACCCGCACTCCAGTAAAGCAACTGTTTCCAATCTCTGTGCAAGTCCTGCTACTACAAAAATCCGCGCCTATTTTCCAATGGCTGTGCGAGTTGTAGGGGAAATTAACATTCCGCTGGATCAATCTCGCTAATCAGGCCAACAGGGCGTCGTTTCGGCTCAGAAGCGGATCAGGATGCTGATCCGCTTCGGCTTTATTCGTGATTTATGAAGCATTCGTGCGTGCCGTTTTGCCACTGCACCACAAAATGCGTCACTGTCAGCTCTACTCGCCACCAAACTGCGCCCGAACCGCTTATGTTTTCCTGCCCGAAAGCTGCTACACTCCTGCGCACAGCCGCCACACGTAGTCCCTCTCTGCTCGGCTGTACTTTGGCAGGTCGCCCTACTACCAAGGAGGAACATTCACATGACGACATGGCTTTTGCTGGCAGGGGCGGCGGTTGGCTGCACCGCATTCTGGTACAGCTGGAAGCGCCGCAATTCCAAAAACCTCAAGTAGCTCGTTCCGCATCCTTCCCCCAACCGGGCCGCGCAGGTGTCTGCGCGGCCCTGCGCTTTTTGCACCAATGCACCCTGAGTAGGCAGCAGCTGTATCGAAGCGAAGTTCTGTGCTTGCCAAATGCGGTGTGTTCGCGCTTTCCCTTGCAATTTGCAGGGCCATCAAAGCCCTACACTTCATCCACAGATGACACAGATTGCGCAGATTTTAGATTACACATCTGTGTAATCTGCGTCATCTGTGGATCGTTGTCGCTCTCATTTCAGTGTTGACAAGGCCCGCACCAATTTGACGATACCGCCCCGGGCGCGCTACAATCGCGCCATGCCCACAACATCACTCGACATCTGGAAAAATCGCCTGCTGGATCTGAGCCGGCGCAACCGCCTGCTGCACCTGCGCGCTGGCGCAAGCGGCGTGATCGCGCTGACCAACCCGCCCGCCGCCGAGCTGTTTGGCCTGCTCACGCGCAAGCGCAAGCTCGAATTCGCCGACGCGCTGACGCCCGAACAGCGTCTCGACGCGCTCGGCTGGGATGCGCCCGCCACCGGCACAACTACGCGCCTCGACCGCATCACCCCGCCCAAACCCAAAGTTGATCAGCTCGCCACCGACCGCGCGCCCGCCGATCAGGAGCGCGCGCTGTACACACTGCGGCTGCGCGCCCGCACCGTCCTGGGCGAGCAGGGCATCAATGTGCTGTATGTGGCGGTGGGTTTTCTGGAATGGCTCACGCCCGGCGCCGGCGAAACCTTCTGGCGCTCGCCCTTGCTGCTGGTGCCGGTTGAGCTGACCCGCAGCGTGCCCGGCGGGCGCTATAGCCTGCGCATGACCGACGACGAAATCGCGCTGAACCCGACTTTGGTGTACAAGCTGCGCAAGGAGTTTGGCCTGGCGCTGCCCGAGCTGCCCGACGACGACGATTTCGCGCCCGAGCCATTTCTTGCGCAGATCGAGGCGCTCATCGCCGGGCACGACGGCTGGCAGGTGGCGCGCGAGTGCGCGCTGGGGCTGTTCTCCTTTCTGAAGCTGCTGATGTACAACGACCTCGACCATGCCGCAGCTATGGCCGAGCAGCACCCGCTGGTCGGATTGCTGGCCGGCACGTCGAGCGCGGCCGGGCTGGCCACCCCACCCGACCCGCTGGAAGCGCAGATCGCCCCGCCCGACGCGCAGTACGCGCTCGACGCGCGCCCGCCCGAGTATTGCTACCAAGTGCTCGACGCCGACTCCAGCCAGGCATCGGCGGTTGCGGCGGCACGCACGGGCGGGAGTTTCGTGCTGCAAGGGCCGCCCGGCACCGGCAAAAGCCAGACGATCACCAACATCATTGCCGAGCTGCTGGCCGACGGCAAGCGCGTGCTGTTTGTCAGCGAGAAGATGGCCGCCTTGCAGATGGTGTACGAGCGGCTGGCGCAAAGCGGCCTCGATGATTTCTGCCTGGAGCTGCACAGCCACAAGGCCAGCAAGCGCGCCGTGCTGCAAACCCTCGACGCGGCATTGTCCGCCGCGCCGCCGCCATCCGACCCGGCCTTTCCCTACGCCGAGCTGGCGCAGGCGCGCGACCAGCTGAATATGTATG
>LJCR01003159.1 GCA_001399705.1 Kouleothrix aurantiaca | reverse complement strand
TTTCAATTGCGTCGCGCAGCATGGCGGCGGCCGTTGGCACCGGGCTGGTTTCCAGCGTGGTGACGCCCAGGCGGCCCGCAATGTCGGTGTAGTAGACAATCCCCATCTCGTCGCCGCTCATGCGCGCCAGCGGGTGATCGGCGGGCAGCGCGGTCGGGCGCACGCTCAGGCGGAAATCGCCCATGCTGCGCTCGGCCTGGCACAGCAGCACGATCCGCTCGCCGCGCGCGCTGGCAGCCTGCAACTCTTGCGCGCTCAGCTTGGCGATGCCGGTCACTTCCACATCCGCCAGTGTTGTCGGGCGCAGCAGCACAGCGTTCGCCAGAATCACGCTCCTGTTCGCGGCATCCCAACCATCGACATCGAGCGTCGGATCAGTTTCGGCCAGACCGCGCCGCTGCATTTCGGCCAGCGCGTCGGCGTAGCTGGTGCCCGCTTCCATCATGTGCAGAATGCCCTGCGTGGTGCCGTTCAGCACCGCCTCGATCCGCTCGATCCGCGCGCCAGCCAGGTCGCGCCAGCCGATATTCACGCTGGGCATCGCGCCGCCCACACAGGCGCTGAAGCGCAGCGCGCCGCGCGGCTCGGGAGCGGGCACGCTCGCGTCGGCAGCTAAGTCGCTCCAGGCGGCCAGTTCGGGGTAGGCCAGCGCCAGCGGAGCCTTGTTCGCCAGCACTCCCGAAATGCCACGC
>LJCR01003158.1 GCA_001399705.1 Kouleothrix aurantiaca | reverse complement strand
CCACTGCAGCGGCCCCGGTGCGCATGCCAGCAACTGGCGGCACAGAACAGCTACCGGCGCTGCTGGGGTTTTTTGCGCTGTGCGTGCTTGCCGCTGGCGTGGCGCTGCGGCGCAACGGCGTGTAACCAGGGTATTGAAGAGGCCAAGGACGACTATCGTTTCTTTTTCGTCAATCGTCCCTGGCCTTTCGCCGCACTACTCCACAATCAGGCTGATCGCTTCGGGGCGCAGCACGAGGGCAATGCGCTCGCCCACGGCGGGCAGCGCGTCAGCGCTAAGCTCGAAGGCGAGGGGCGGGCCACCGGCTGGCTGCACGAGCACGCGGGTGTGGCTGCCGCGAAATGAGCGCTCGGCCAGCGTGCCCCGAACGCGGTTTGGCCCTTCCTGAACGCCCCCGCCGGCCAGCGCAGCCGCCTCGGGCCGCAGCACCAACAACACTCTGGTTCCGCGCCCCACGCGCGGCACAACACCGGCGCTGATGAAACGGCCCAGCGCGGTATCGACAATCACTTCTTTTTCCCCCACGCCCTGCACACGCCCCTCCACCAGGTTGCCATGCCCCATGAAGCGTGCCACAAAGGCGCTGTTGGGCTGGCGGTACACGTCCTCGGGCGGGCCTTGCTGGGCGATCTGGCCGGCCTGCATGAGCACCAGCCAGTCGGCGCTCGCGAAGGCCTCGGCCTGATCGTGCG
>LJCR01003157.1 GCA_001399705.1 Kouleothrix aurantiaca | reverse complement strand
TCGACACCCAGAGCGCCGACCTGTTTGAAACGAGCAACAACGCCTCGGTGCTCACCGAGCGCGCGCCAAGGGGCAACTACATCGTCGAGACGCGCGTGCGCGTGAATGTGCCCGACGAAGGCTGCTGCTTCAACTATGTGCAGGGCGGCCTGGTGATCTATGGCGACGACGACAACTTCATCAAGCTCACGACGGCCTCGATCTGGAACACGCGCCAGACCGAGTTCGCCAAAGAATGGTTCCCGGTGCCGGCCGGCTACCCGCGCTACGGCAACACCGTCGTCGGCCCGCCCGGAGAGTGGACAACCCTGCGGCTGGTGCGCCGCGTGACCGGCAGCGGCGAAGAATACCAGGCCTACACCAGCCGCGACGGGCGGATCTGGGAGCGCGGCGGCGTCTGGACTCACCACCTGGGCGCGAACGCGCGGATCGGCCTGGTGTCGATGGGCGGAGCGGGCTTCACAACCAGCTTCGATTATGTGCGGGTGTATACTGTGCAGCATTAGCCAGCCAGCCCGAAACTACGCAGCGCAACCGCACCCCGACCGTGCGGTTCCGCTGTGTGGTGCGCGGCTCTAGCGTGCTTCCGCACAGCAAGGAAAGCCAATGTTCAACCTGAGCAACCACCCCCATCGGCGCTACAACCCGCGCAGCCGCGAGTGGGTGCTGGTTTCGCCGCACCGCACCCAGCG
>LJCR01003156.1 GCA_001399705.1 Kouleothrix aurantiaca | reverse complement strand
AATCAGCTCCGAGGCAGGCGCGCGAAGACGAACAAATGTGAACGGATTGTCATTCTTGCAAGACGCTGCGCTTCTCCGTATTTCCGCATCAGAAAAAGAAGTTTGGAGCGGCGAACCACTCCAAACTTCTCACAAGCTCATAGGTTTATGTGAACAGCCGATTACTCGACGATCACGGTTCCCACCATGCCGTTGCCGTCGGGCGTGCCGTGGAGCTGGCAGTAATACTTAAAGGTGCCAGCCTTGCTGAAGGTGACGCTCTTGGTATCGCCGGGCTGGAAGATCGCCGTGTCGAACGAGGCGTCGCTGGCGGTGGCTGAGTGCGGCTTGGCGCCGTCGTTCTTCCAGGCGATCGTGTTGCCAACTTTGACTTTGATCTCAACCGGCCCGAACTCAAAGTCTTTCATCGATACGCCAACTGTTTGCGGTGCAGGTGCCTGTGCGGCGGGCTGGGCGGCTGGCTGCGCAGCCCCGCCACCATCGCCCACCTTAATCACGCCCGACATGCCGCCGCCGCCTGCGCCGCCGTGGAACTCACAGAAGTAGGCGTAGGTGCCGGGCTTGTCGAAGGTCTGCTTGAAGCCGCCACCAGCCTCAGGCGTGCCGCTGTTGAACGAGTTGGCGTCGGCGGTGACGGTGTGCTTGCGCTGGCCGGCGTGATCCCACACCACCGTCGTGCCAACCGCCACGCTC
>LJCR01003155.1 GCA_001399705.1 Kouleothrix aurantiaca | reverse complement strand
CTTCGATCGCCTGGCCGAGAATGCGCTGGACGTGATCTACCGCTACCGCGTGCTGCCTACGCCGGGTTTTGAGTACGTCAGCATGGCCGCGGCAACGCTTACCGGCTACACGCCCGAGGAGTTCTACGCCGACCCGGGGCTGGGCTTCAAGCTGGTGCACCCCGACGACAGCCAGCTGATCGAGGTGCTCAAGCACCCGGCCAGGAACACCGGCTCGCTGACCATGCGCTGGATCCACAAAAGCGGCGCGGTCGTCTGGACCAGCCATCAGCTGGTGCCGGTGTACAACGACGACGGTACGCTGGTTGCGCTCGAAGGGATTGTGCGCGACATCTCCGAGCGCATGCAGGCCTACCAGATGCTCGAGCAGCGCGTCGAAGAGCGCACGCGCGAGATCGACCGGCGGCGGCGCGTGGCCGAAAGCCTGCGCGACATCGTGACCATTCTCAACTCAAATCATGCGCTCGACGAAACGCTGGACGCGATCATTGGGAGCGCTGTCCAGCTGCTTGGTACCAGCGCGGGCGCAATCTATCGCCTCACGCCCGAGGAAGATCTGCTCGGCATTCAGGTGGCGCGCGGCCTGGTCAATGCCGACCTGGCGCTGAGCATTCCGCTTGGCGCCGATGCGGTTGGCGCGGTGGTGCTGGGCCGGCAGCCGGTGTTGGTGCGCGACACGCGCGCTGCGCGGCAC
>LJCR01003153.1 GCA_001399705.1 Kouleothrix aurantiaca | reverse complement strand
GCGCAGCGCAATGACATGCTGCTGCTCGTCGGTCAGGTCGCCAATCGCGTCGCGCAGGTCCGAGCGCGTGAGCGCAGCTTCGGCGAGCTCGGCGGGGCCGGCGGCGCGGCTGGGCATGGTTTCGTCGAGCGCCACTTGCGGGGCGCGGTAGCGCTTGCGCATATGGTCGGCAACGACATTTGCGGCGACCCCGTAGAGCCAGCCGCGTAAGGTGCTTTCGGGCGGGTTGCGCTGGCGCAGCGAGCTGAGAAAACGAGTAAAAACCTCGCTCGTCAGGTCTTCAGCAACATCGCGGTCGCTAACGCGAAAGCTAATGTATCGGAACAATGGCCCATAGTAAGCATCGTGGATCTGGGCCAGCGCGTCGGTATCAAATTGTCGCGCGCGCTTGAGCAGCGCAGCTTCGTCCAGCACGGTTGCTATCTTTCAGCAGGCTAATCGGCATGTGGGCGTTGGCGACGGCCTGTGTGGTTGCTGCAGTACAGGTGCAGCCACCGCCCGACAGTATACCAGGAAGTGTGAGTGCCAGCACCTTCCCCGCGCGTGGCTGGGAAGGTGCCGGGCTGAGCGTGTTCCCGATATATCACCGCTCTGGTTGAGTTTACGTAGCACCGTACGCGTTTGTGTTCACCGGTTACTTTTTGCCGCCGTGGCCGCCGCCACTGCGCCCGCTGCCGCCACTGCTGCCGCCGTGG
>LJCR01003154.1 GCA_001399705.1 Kouleothrix aurantiaca | reverse complement strand
AAACAACAACGTGGAGATAGAACATAATGCCATCGCTTCCTACGCTGCTCGCCACCGACCTTGAAGGCGTGCTGGTGCCCGAAATCTGGATCGCCGTCGCCGAGCGCACCGGCATCGAGCGCCTGCGCCTCACCACCCGCGACATCCCCGACTACGACGAGCTGATGCGCGGGCGAATCGCGATTCTGCGCGAGCACAAGCTGCGCCTGGCCGACATTCAGGCCGTGATCGACACAATCGACCCGCTGCCCGGCGCGCAGGAATTTCTCGACTGGGCGCGCAGTCGCATGCAGGTCATCATCCTGTCCGACACCTTCTACGAGTTCGCCGCGCCGCTGATGCGCAAGCTCGGCCAGCCCACGCTGTTCTGCAACGCGCTCCAGATCGACGCGGGCGGCAGCATCGCCGGCTACGAGCTGCGCCAGCCCGACGGCAAGCGTCACGCCGTCGCCGCGCTCAAACAGATCAACTTCCGCGTGATCGCAATGGGCGATTCGTACAACGACACGACCATGCTCGGCGTGGCCGATCACGGCATTCTGTTCCGCCCGCCGGCCAACGTCATTGCCGAGTTTCCGCAGTTCCCGGTGCATACCGAGTACGCCGCGCTCCAGGCCGCGATCAGTGCGCTTGCCAGCGAAGCGTAGGACGGGCAGTGGGCAGTGGGCAGGTGGCAGTGGGCCTGTCTCTTATAC
>LJCR01003152.1 GCA_001399705.1 Kouleothrix aurantiaca | reverse complement strand
TCGGTGCCGAGCGTGGGCTGGTAACCCACCTGCGAGGGCATACGACCGAGGAGTGCCGACACTTCCGAGCCGGCCTGCACAAAGCGGAAGATGTTGTCGATGAACAGCAGGATGTCGCGGCCTTCGTCGCGGAAGTACTCGGCCATGGTCAGGCCGGTCAGGGCCACGCGCAGGCGCGCCCCGGGCGGCTCATTCATCTGACCGAACACCATCACCGTCTTGTCAAACACGGTGGTGCTGTCGTCGATGCGGGCTTCCTGCATTTCGTGAATGAGGTCGTTGCCCTCGCGCGAGCGCTCGCCGACGCCAGCAAACACCGAGTAGCCCGACTGCTCCTTCGCGATGTTCGCGATCAGCTCCTGGATCACCACCGTCTTGCCCACGCCGGCGCCGCCGAAGATGCCGGTCTTGCCGCCGCGGGTGAAGGGTGCAATCAGGTCGATAACTTTGATGCCCGTCTCGAAGATCTGTGCCGTCACCGACTGATCGTCGAAGGAAGGGGCCGGCTGGTGGATAGGCCGGCGCTCGGCAGCGTCCACCGGCATGTCGGTGTCGATCGGGTCGCCCAGCACGTTGAACACGCGGCCCAGCGTAGCCGGGCCAACCGGCACGGCAATTGGCCGGCCGGTATCGCGTGCGGGCAGGCCGCGCCGCAGGCCGTCGGTGGTGCTCATGGCCACCGCCTTCACCATGCC
>LJCR01003149.1 GCA_001399705.1 Kouleothrix aurantiaca | reverse complement strand
AAAAGCGTGTCGCTGCTTGGGATCGACCCGGCGGTCTATCCCAGGGTGGCGAGCCTGAACTTTCAGGAAGGCGACCCCGCGACCGCCTACACCGACCTCGGGCGCGGGCGGGCGCTGATCATCAATGGCGTGTTTGCCGCGCAGACTGGCCTGCACCCCGGCGACACGGTGCGCCTGACGACGCCAACCGGCCAGCAGAGCTACCAGATCATTGCGGTGGCGGGCGACTACCTGAACGCCAAGGTGCAGACCGCCTATATCACGCAATCGAACCTGCAGCGCGATTTCCGCAAGAGCGAAGACATTTTCATTCAGCTCAATCTCGCGCCCAACGCCAGCGCCGCCACCGTCGAGCCGAAGCTCAAGGCGATTCTGGAAGACTACCCGCAGTTCCGGCTGGTGTCGGGCAAGAGCTTTTTTGAAGAAAACAAGCAGATCTTCGACCAGACCTTTCTGGCGATGTACGCGCTGCTGGGCGTGCTGGCCGCGCCGTCGCTGATCGCCCTTCTCAACACGCTGGCGATTGGCGTGATCGAGCGCACGCGCGAGATCGGCGTGCTGCGGGCGATTGGCGCGACGCGCCGGCAGGTGCGCCGAATCGTGATCGCCGAGGCGCTCTTGCTGGCGGTGATCGGCACGGCGTTTGGCTTGCTGGCCGGCCTGTACCTCGGCTATGTCTTGATCCTGGGGCTCGGC
>LJCR01003151.1 GCA_001399705.1 Kouleothrix aurantiaca | reverse complement strand
GAGGGTGTGGCGTACGACTTCGGTGATGTTGATGGTGCTGCGCTCGGGCTTGTGCTCGCGCGCAAACACCAGCAGGTTCTGCACAATGCGCGCGGCGCGTTCGGCCTGGACGTTGATGTGCTTGAGGTCGTCGCGAATGTCGTCGCGCAGGCCGGTTTCGCGCAGCATAAGCTGCGTGTAGCCCGAGATGCTGGTGAGCGGGTTGTTGAGTTCGTGCGCCACGCCGGCCACCAGCTGCCCGATCGACGAAAGTTTTTCGGAGTGAATGAGCTGCTCTTCCAGGCGGCGGCGCTCAGTCAGGTTGCGCGCGATGCAGTGCACGCCGCCGGCGCGACCCTGCTCTTGCAGCAGGCGGGCGCTCACTTCCAGCACCACGATTTCGTCGTCGCTGCGGCGCAGCTGCAGCTCGAACGGCTGGATGCTGTGGCCCATCAGCAGGTCGGCGAAACGGCCTTCGGCGGCATCCCAGGCCTCGGGCACGGCGATGTCGCGCAGGAGCCGGCCCTGCAAGTGCTGCTCGGCATAGCCCGTCAGCGTCGTGCCGATCTTGTTGATGCTCTGGATGCGCAGCTGGCGGTCGAGCGTAAAAATCGTGTCGTAGGCGTTGGCGAACAGGTCGCGGTAGCGCGCTTCGCTGCTTTTGATCTCGGAGTACAGGCGGGCGTTTTCGATCGCAATCGCCGCGTAGTCGGCCAG
>LJCR01000315.1 GCA_001399705.1 Kouleothrix aurantiaca | reverse complement strand
GCGTCGGACATTGTGATCGTTGCCTCGGCGTCGGGCAGGATGGGCTGCGGCAGGATGTAGTCGCGCCGTTCGGGCGTCCAGCCCGGCGGGTCGAGCGGATATTCGATGAACGGCGCGGTCGAAACGGCGGCGCAGACATGCAGATTCGCCAGCAGCACCAGGCCGTCGCCCCAGGTGTGCGGCGAGTAGATCGCCCCGGCGGCCTGCACCTCGCCGGCAAGCTGGCGCGCGCGCAGCACACCCGTGCTCCACACGACATCGCACTGGTACACGTCGAACGAGCCGTGGCGCAGGTATTCGCGCAGCCCGGCATACTCGCGGTTGCCCTCGCCGCCCGCGATGCGCAGGCGCGCGCGCCGCCGCAGATCGGCCAGCCCGGCGTAGTCGTGGCGGTGCAGCGGCTCTTCGAGCCAGAACACACCCAACTCGGCCAGCGCGTCGGCCATCCACAGCGCCGTCTTGAAATCCCAGCTTGGCGCGGCATCCCACGGCATCTGCCAGCCCTGATTGGCATCGACCAGAATGTGCATGTCGGGGCCGATTGCCTCGCGCACGGCCCGCACCACTGCCAAATCGTCGCGCGGGTCGGCGGCATGAAAGCGCACCTTGAGCGCGGGAAAGCCCATGGCGCGCAGCTGGCGGGCCGATTCGGCGCGCTCGGCGGGTGGGCGGCGCTCGCCGCACGAGGCGTACATCCGCACGCGGTGGCTGCGCCCGCCGAGCAGCTTCCACACCGGCTGCCCGCTGATCTTGCCCATCAGGTCCCACAGCGCGACTTCCAGCGGCCACATGCGCCCGTAGTGGAATTGCAGGTTGTCGAGAATACGGACGTGCCGCTCGATTGCGAACGGGTCGTGCCCGACGAACAGGTGCTCGTGGCCGGCAAAACCAAGCATGGCGTCGCCCGAGCCCACGCCCTCGTAGCTGCCAGCGCGCACTCGCACCAGCGTGGCGGTGTGGCTTGTGCGCGGCCGCGGGTCCCACGAGGCGTGGAACGGTGGGTCGAGCGGCAGGCGGTAGTGGCGAATTTCGATTGAGTCGATTTTCATAGTTCAAAAGTCTGTTGAATGTATGGTTGCGCCTGCGCGGCGGGCGGCAGAGCGCTCCCGTGCGCCCTGCACCCACGGCCGGGGCTTTGCCCCTGGACCCCAAAATGGCCTTGTCTCAGTTTCGGCGTCAGGCGCTCATGCCCCGCAGAATTGGGAAATTTCTTGCCTACCCAAGAATTTTTTCATGGGGCGGGGCATGAGCGCAAAGCATTTCGCATCAGAACGCGGCCGTTTTCTCGTATCTCGCATCTCGTGTCTTAAACTCCGTGCCTCTGTGTCTCCGTGGTGAATAGCACGGTCGTCTGTCGTCAGTGGTCGTTCGTCATCAGAACGCCGCGCGATACATCTCTTCCATCACGTCTTCGTTCACGGTGCGCGGGTTGGTCCACCAGTTCAGATCGACGGTGTAGGAAAGCTTTGCCATTGGCTTGATCATCGCATCGGTGACGCCAACGTCGCGCAGGCGCGTGGGCAGGCCAACATCTTTCGCGAGCTGCGCCACCGCTTCGACAGCGCGCTCGGCACGCTGGCGGATGCTGCCTTCGGCGGGTGCGCCCAGCGCCGCGCCAACGCGGGCGTAGCGCTCATAGGCGCCGGGCAGGCTGTAGGCCATCTGGTGTGGCAGCATGATCGAGTTTGCCAGGCCGTGCTGCACATTTGCCGCGCCCGAAAGCTGGTGCGCCAGCGAGTGGCACGCGCCCAGCCACTTCGAGCTGATCGCGACGCCGCCGATGTAGGCTGCCTGGGCCATGTCGGCGCGGGCAGCACGATTATCGCCGCGCACGACCGCGATGGGCAGGCTGCGCCCAACCAACTCGATGCCATACAGGATCATCGGGTCGAGCACGGGGTTGTCGTTGGTGGAAACATACGCCTCGATGCAGTGCGTCAGCGCGTCCATGCCGGTGGCGGCGGTCAGGAAGGGTGGCAGCGTCAGCATCAGCTCGGGGTCGATGATTGCCATGGTTGGCACCGAGCGCGGCCCGCCCACGCCAAACTTGAACTTGTCGGCTTCGTCGGTGATCACTGCCCAGGGCGTGACCTCTGCGCCGGTGCCGGCAGTGGTGGGAATGGCGATATAGGGCGGCAGCGCTTTGGGATGCGGTCGCGCCTTGTCGCCCATGCGGTAGGCGTACTCGGCCACGCGCCCCTCGGCTGGCCCGCCCGCGACCATGCGCAGCGCCTTGGCCGTGTCGAGCCCGCTGCCGCCGCCAAGCCCCACGATCAGGTCGGCCTCGCTGGCGCGAAATGCCGCCACCGCCGCATCGACCGAGCCGGTACTGGGGTTGGGTTCGACCTTGTCATAGAGCGTGCAGGCGATCTCAGCGGCCTTGAGCGAGGCCAGCACCGGCTCGATCAGGCCGGCCTTGACGACGCCCGGATCGGCCAGCACAAACACATGGCGGGCGTCTTCGGCACGCGCTTCCTGCCCGGCGCGGCTGGCCGCGCCCGCGCCGAAGTAGACTTGCCCGGGCCAGATGTAGTAGGATGGAGTGGTCATGAAACCGGCGCCTTTCTGTAGCAGGAGTCAGAATTCAGAAGTCAGAAGTCAGAAGTCAGAAGTCAGCGCGTCGGCGCTTTCCGATCATATGGCTCATCGAGCATGTAACACGTCGCACGTTTTGCCTCAGTGATCTCTGTGCGCTCTGTGGCTTCACTTGTCGGCATGACGATTATGGCGGTTTGAGATCTGGCCGGGCGCATCGCCTCGTATAATCGGCAGGCGAACCAAGCGGATGGAGCAGCGATGGAACGTGGCGTACGAATTCGGCCCTGGCGCATGGCTGCGGGTGTGGCCGCGCTGATCGCCCTGCTTGGTGCGATTGCGCTGGGCGTGCTGCTGTACCGCACCTTCCAGGCGATCAACTACCCCGGCGCGACGCACGTTGCCGACGAGACGATCACACGCTACACGCCGAATTTCGTCATCCGCCGCACTTCGGTCTTCCGCACAACCGACGCCTTCAACAAAGTGTATAACTGGTACTCGGTGCGCTTCTCGCTCGGGCCAGAAAGCTACGCGCAGAGCAATTGCATCCTGATGAGCAAATCGAGCACGCGCGGCTGGGGCCTGGAAGAGCAGATGAGCGTGATGGTGTGCGGCACCCCCAACGACCAGATGATGTTTGTGATGCGCTCGTTTATGCTGCGCTACCCGCGCCTGTGAGCGGCTGGCAGGAAGCAGCAGGCAGGCGGCAGCAGGCGGTTGAGCCGCGACGACCGGCCACCGACGACGGACCGCCATTCAGCATTCCCCAAACCCCAACTCCTATTCCCACGCACCGCAGGCGCGCTACGGCTCGTGCGTTTCGCGCAGGTCAATCAGCTCCTGCCCCTCGATGCCCTTGAGCGCTTCGACCAGCGCGTCGCGCGAGGCGTGGCGCACCTTCAGCACCAGATCCCAGTGCGCCGGATCTTTGGGCGTGCGCACGCTGCCCAGCGCCATGATGCCCCAGCCGTTGCTGGAAATCGCATGGATGACCTTGCGGAACTCGCCGTCGCGGTCGGGCACGCGGATGACTACGCGCCAGCCCGCGTCGATCGCGCCCAGCAGGTTGCGCAGCTCGATTAGCAGGTCGGTTTCGGTAATAATCCCCACCACAATGCCGCCATTCTCGACCACCGGCACGCCGCTGATTTTGTGCGAAATCATCAGGTCGGCGGCTTCTTCGATGGTTGCGTCGGGCGCGATGGTGTGCAGGTCGCTGCCGCTAATCATCACCTTGCCGACGGTCAGGTCGGTCAGGTAGCGCGTCAGCTCCCACGGGTCGAGGCTGCCAACCTGCTCGGGGCGAATGGCCAGGCGCTGGCGCGTGACCATGCCCACCAGGCGCTTGCCGTCGCCCACCACGGGCAGGTGGCGAATGTTGTTGTCGGCCATGAGCTTCTGCACCTCGACCACCCGGCGGCCGGGCTCGATCATGATCGGGTGGCGCGTCATGTAATCTTTGACCAGCATGCGTTCTGCCTCATTCGTGCAAAGCGAATTGCCGAGAATTTGAGAACCTGGACTGCTCGCTAGAAGTTCGGCTCTGGTTTTGATGACCGACGACCGACCACGGGCGACAGGTGTGTGGTCGCTTGTCCGTGGTCATTCGGCAATCAGCAATGGATTTCCGCAGCAGTGCAATCCCTAACCCCTATTCCCTATCCGCCAACCCCGCGCTGAAAGCGGGCTAGGTAGTTTCTTCCTGCACCACCGGGTCGAGGGTGCGCAGCATTTCGAGCGGGATGTGGCACAGAATGCGGTGGCCGTTGCCGGCATCCTGAAACGGCGGCTCATGCGTCGCGCAGATCGCGCCGCCATCGGGCAGCATCTGGCGGCGCGGGCAGCGCGTGTGGAAGCGGCAGCCGCTCGGCGGGTTGAG